>NZ_JBHTST010000005.1:0-121175 GCF_042794995.1 Streptomyces sp. NPDC056503 | reverse complement strand
CCGAGAGTCCGGGCAGCCAGGCGTCCGGGTCGGCGCGCAGCGCGTCGACCAGCCCGGCCTCGGCGGGCGACCCGAAGGCGGCCGCCGTCACCTCGTGGACCGCGTCCCGGTCGGCCTCCCGCTCGGGACGGGTGGGCCAGCGGGGGTCGGCCGGACGGAGCACGAAGCCCGCGTAGCCGTAGTCGTCGCCGTGCTCGCGGCGCAGCGCGATCTCGGCCCGCGCCGCCGCCACCGCCCCGGCCATCCCGGGCACGGAGGTGTCGGCGGCGTCGGCCCGCGCGGCGAGCGGGACGTAGTACTCGTCCCAGTCGCCCTCGGGCTGGGTGAAGGCGCCCGACACGTGGTAGCCGGCCGCGACCGCGGCGGCCGAGAGCTCCGCGACGGTACGGAGCGGATAGTGCTCGTCCCAGAAGGCGCGGGCCTCCGGGCCGGGAGCGCCGGTGGTCCACACGCACTCGGTGAGGACCAGCGTCCCTCCCGGCGCGAGCAGCCGGCGCCACTCGGCGAGCGCCCGGTCGAAGCCGAGCACGAAGACCGAGCTCTCGGCCCAGACGAGGTCGAAGGAGCCGTCGGGCCAGGGCAGCGCGCCCATGTCGCCGTGTACCGCGCGAACCGAGTCGGCGAGACCGCGGTCGGCGGCGGCCGCGCGCAGCTCGTCGAGGAACGGCTCGTGGGTGTCGACGGCGGTCACCTCGGCGCCCGCCTCGGCGGCCAGGAGCAGCGCGGAGCGGCCGGGGCCGCAGCCCAGGTCGAGCACGCGCGGACGCCCGGGGAGCCTCCCCGCGAGCGCGAGGAGACGGCGGGTGGTGGCGTCGGAGCCCGGACCCTGCCGCGGAAGACCGCGGTGCAGGGCGAAGAAGGCGTCGTGGGACGCGGAAGGGGAAGTGGTGTCGGACAACGTGGAAACCCTTGGTGTGAAAGGGTCCCGGCCGACGACGTGACGGACCGGTGGAAGAACCGGGATCAGGTCAGCCGGAGACCCGGGAGCTGAAGCTGGACCGGGTGCGGCCGCTCGTGGCGGCCTCCATCGCGACGGTCATCAACCCCAGCTCCTCTCACGCACGTGTTCGTACGGCGAGCCTAACAGGCGGGCACGGGGGGATCACAGACAGAGCCCGGCCTCGTGCTGGGCGTGCCCGGCCGGCTCCAGCTGGAAGGTGCAGTGCTCCACGTCGAAGTGGTCGCCCAGGCAGCCCTGGAGCTCGTGGAGCATCTTCTCGTGGCCGACCGAGTCCAGCGCCCCCGCGTCCACCACCACGTGGGCGGAGAGGACCGGCATCCCGGAGGTGATCGTCCAGGCGTGCAGGTCGTGTACGTCCTCGACGCCCGGCAGCGCCAGGATGTGCGCCCGGACCTCCGCCATGTCCACGCCCTTGGGGGCCGCCTCCAGGAGCACGTCCAGGGTCTCCCGCAGCAGCTTGACCGTGCGCGGCACGATCATCAGGCCGATGACCAGGGAGGCGATCGGGTCGGCGTACTGCCAGCCGGTCGCCAGGATGATCGCGGCGGAGACGATGACGGTCACCGAGCCGAGCGCGTCGGCCAGCACCTCCAGATAGGCGCCCCGTACGTTCAGGCTCTCCTTCTGTCCCCGCATGAGCAGCGACAGCGAGACGACGTTGGCCACCAGGCCGACCGCGGCGAAGGCGATGGCGAGCCCGCCCCTGGTCTCGGCCGGCTCCATGAACCGCTGGACCGCCTCGTACAGCACGTACCCGCCGACGCCGAGGAGCAGCAGACAGTTGGCGAGCGCGGCCAGGATCTCCGCCCGGGCGAAGCCGAAGGTGCGGTTCCCGGACGGCGGCCGGTTGGCGAAGTGGATCGCCAGCAGCGCCATCGCGAGCCCGATCGCGTCGGTCGCCATGTGCGCCGCGTCGGCGATCAGCGCGAGCGAGTCGGCGACCAGGCCGCCGACGATCTCGACCACCATCACGGAGAGCGTGATCCCGAGTGCGATCCGCAACCGGCTGCGGTACGCGGCACCCGCCGTGCCCGTCGGCGGCGCGCCCCCGTGGCTGTGCCCGTGGTCGTGTCCAGCCCCCATGACGTGGCCTCCCAAGTCCTGTCGCGTCGGTGCCCCAAGTGGCCAGTGAACTACGGGTGGGGGGTATGTGCAACACGGTACTGAACACCGTTGTCATTGCTCTGACCTGCGGCGATGTCCTCCCGGTCGGTATGCGTACGATCGCCTGCCGGAACGCCCTCGAAGCGACCCCGCACACCGGTTTGGAGGGCGGGCCGCCGATCACCGATGATGATCGCGCGGAGCCCCGCGCACCCCGGCGGCGGAGGGCGGGCCGGGGGGAGTCCGGCGTGCGAAGCCTCGGTGAACTCACGCTCCGTCGATCCGATAGCCTCAGCCGACGTGCCGCCGCCCGGTGCCGGGGCGCACCGTCGCGCCCGGGACCGACAGGCCCCGTCGGCCCTCTGCCCGTTCCAAGGAGTGAGTTCGTCTGTCGACCGCCATCCTCACCGGCCCGCCGGCACCCGGATCCTCGCTCGACGGTGATCTGCGGTCGCTCGGCTTCCACGTCCGCTGGGCCACCGGCGCCGAGGAGGCCCGAACCCTCCTGGCCGCCGTCCCCGCGGGCGAGCGCGTCGCCCTCGTCGACTCCCGCTTCGTCGGTCACCGCCACGCCCTGCGCCTCGCGCTGACCGACCCCCGCTTCCCGGCCGCGGCCGTCCCCGGGGCGCTCGCCGCGCAGCCCGAGGCCCGCCCGGCCCTGGTCCGCGCGCTGTCCGCCGCCCCCGCGCTCACCGCCCCGGCCGCCGCCGAGCCCGACCGCGACCTCACCGAAGCCGTCGCCGACGCCCTCGACGCCGACGGCGTCGCCGTGCACCGGCCCGCGCTCGGCACCCTCGTCGCCGCCGTCCCCGCCGACGCCGCGGCCCGCCACGAGGCCCGTGCCGCCGTCGACGCCGTCGACGACGAGGCCGTCCGCCTCCGCTCCGCAGTGAAGGCCCACGACGGCTTCTTCACCACCTTCTTCATCAGCCCCTACTCGCGGTACATCGCCCGCTGGTGCGCCCGCCGGGGCCTCACTCCCAACCAGGTCACCACCGCCTCGCTGCTCACCGCCCTGATCGCGGCCGGCTGCGCGGCCACCGGGGAGCGCGGCGGCTACGTCGCCGCCGGCGTCCTGCTGCTGGTCTCCTTCGTCCTGGACTGCACCGACGGGCAGCTCGCCCGGTACGCGCTCAAGTACTCGACGATGGGCGCCTGGCTCGACGCCACCTTCGACCGGGCCAAGGAGTACGCCTTCTACGCCGGTCTCGCCCTCGGCGCCGCCCGGAACGGCGACGACGTGTGGACGCTCGCGCTCGGCGCCATGGTCCTCATGACCTGCCGGCACGTCGTCGACTTCTCGTTCAACGAGTCGAACGTCTCCGACGCGGCGGCCGCGGGCTCCACCGCCAAGACCAGCCTGGCGCTCTCCAGCCGGCTCGACGGCGTCGGCTGGACCGTCTGGGCCCGGCGGATGATCATCCTGCCGATCGGCGAGCGCTGGGCGATGATCGCCGTCCTCACCGCCGTCACCAGCCCCCGGATCGTCTTCTGGGCCCTGATCGCCGGCTGCGCCTTCGCCGCCTGCTACACCACGGCCGGCCGGCTGCTGCGCTCGGTGAAGCGCCGCGGTCCGCGCACCGACCGCGCCGCCCGGGCCCTCGCCGACCTCGCGGACTCCGGACCGCTCGCGCTCCTGGTCGCCCGCGTCACCCGCCGCCTGCCGGCGCCGGCCCCGGTGGCCGCCCTGCTCGGCGCCGCCCTGATGATCTCCGTCGCGGCCACCGCCCCGGTCGGGAGCTGGGCCACCGTCGGCGCCGCCGGCGGCTACGCGGTCCTCGCCGGCATCGCCGTGGCCCGCCCCCTCAAGGGCCCGCTCGACTGGTTCGTCCCGTCGTTCTTCCGCGCCGCCGAGTACACCACCGTGCTGCTGCTCGCCGCCCGCTCGGACGTGCCGCAGGCCGTCCCCGCGGCGTTCGGCCTGGTCGCGGCGGTCGCCTACCATCACTACGACACGGTGTACCGCATTCGCGGCGGCACCGGCGCGCCGCCCGCCTGGCTGGTGCGCGTCACCGGCGGACACGAGGGGCGCACGCTCCTGGTGACCGTCCTCGCCGCCCTCCTGGTGGACCGCGGCGACGACTTCACCCTGGCGCTGACCGCCCTGGCGGGCGCGCTCGCCCTCGTGGTGCTCGTGGAGTCCATCCGCTTCTGGGTCTCCTCCGGAGCGCCCGCTGTTCATGACGAAGGAGAAACAGCATGATCGGCCTCGTTCTGGCAGCCGGTGCCGGACGGCGACTGCGCCCGTACACCGACACCCTCCCGAAGGCCCTCGTGCCCGTGGACCCCGCGGGGGACGGGTCGATCACCGTCCTCGACCTCACGCTGAAGAACTTCGCCGAGGTCGGCCTCACCGAGGCCGCCATCGTCGTCGGCTACCGCAAGGAAGCCGTCTACGCCCGCAAGGCCGAGCTGGAGGCGACGTACGGCCTCACCCTCACCCTGATCGACAACGACAAGGCCGAGGAGTGGAACAACGCCTACTCCCTGTGGTGCGCCCGTGAGGTCCTGAAGCGCGGGGTGATCCTCGCCAACGGCGACACCGTGCACCCGGTCTCCGTGGAGAAGACGCTGCTCGCCGCCCGCGGCGAGGGCCGGAGGATCATCCTCGCCCTCGACACGGTGAAGTCGCTCGCCGACGAGGAGATGAAGGTCGTCACGGCCGAGGGCGCCGGCGTCCGGAAGATCACGAAGCTGATGGACCCGGCCGACGCGACCGGCGAGTACATCGGCGTCACCCTCATCGAGCCCGAGGCCGCCGAGGAGCTCGCCGACGCCCTGAAGGCCACCTTCGAGCGCGACCCCGACCTGTACTACGAGGACGGCTACCAGGAGCTCGTGAACCGCGGCTTCACCGTCGACGTCGAGCCCATCGGCGAGGTCTCCTGGGTGGAGATCGACAACCACGACGATCTCGCCAAGGGCCGGGAGATCGCGTGCCGGTACTGACCCGACTGATCCCGTCGCCGGTCGTCGTCGACATCCGCCGGGGCGCGCTGGAGGGACTCTCCGCGCTCATGGCGGACGAGAGGATCTCCAGCAACGGCAAGATCGCCGTCGCGATCAGCGGCGGGTCCGGGATCGCCCTGCGCGAGCGTTTCTCCGCCGAGCTGCCGGGTGCCGACTGGTACACCGTCGCCGGCGGCACCATCGACGCGGCCGTCGAGCTGGCCGACGCCATGCGCGGCAAGCGGTACGACGCCGTGGTCGCGCTGGGTGGCGGCAAGATCATCGACGTGACGAAGTACGCGGCCGCCCGGGTCGGGCTGCCGCTCGTCGCCATCGCCACCAACCTGTCGCACGACGGCCTCTGCTCGCCGGTGTCCACCCTGGACAACGACAACGGCCGCGGCTCCTACGGCGTGCCCACCCCGATCGCGCTCGTCATCGACCTCGACGTGATCAGGGACGCCCCGGTCCGCTTCGTCCGCTCCGGCATCGGCGACGCGGTCTCCAACCTCTCCGCCCTCGCGGACTGGGAGCTCTCCCACCGCGAGACCGGCGAGAAGATCGACGGCCTCGCCGCCGCCATGGCCCGCAGCGCGGGCGAGGCGGTGCTCCGGCACCCCGGCGGCGTCGGCGACGACGACTTCCTCGTCACCCTCTCCGAGGGCCTGGTCATGTCCGGCATCGCCATGTCCATCAGCGGCGACACCCGGCCCTCCTCGGGCGCCTGCCACGAGATCAGCCACGCCTTCGACCTGCTGTACCCGGCCCGCGCCGCCAGCCACGGCGAGCAGTGCGGCCTCGGCGCGGCCTTCGCGATGCACCTGCGCGGGGCCCACGACGAGTCCCGCGCGATCGTGGAGACCCTGCGCCGGCACGGCCTGCCCGTACGGCCGGAGGAGATGGGCTTCACGGTCGACGAGTTCGTGCGGGCGGTCGACTTCGCCCCGCAGACCCGGCCGGGCCGCTTCACCATCCTGGAACACCTCGACCTCTCCACCGACCAGATCAGGGACGCGTACGCCGACTATGCCCAAGCCATCGGTTGCTGAACTCCGCCCCGTCGTCCACCCGCCGGGCGTCAAGGACCGGCGGAGCGGCGAGCACTGGGGCGGTCGCCTCTACATGCGGGAGATCTCCCTCCGGATCACCCGCCAGCTGGCGAACACCAAGGTCACGCCCAACCAGCTGACCTACCTGATGACGCTCTTCGGCGTGCTCGCCGCCCCGGCGCTCCTCGTGCCGGGCGTCTGGGGCGCGGTCCTCGGCGTCGTCGCCGTGCAGATGTACCTGCTGCTCGACTGCGTCGACGGCGAGCTGGCCCGCTGGAAGAAGCAGTACTCGCTGGCCGGCGTCTACCTGGACCGGGTCGGCGCCTACCTGTGCGACGCGGCCGTCCTCGTCGGCTTCGGCCTGCGCGCCGCCGACCTGTGGGGCGGGGGCCGGATCGACTGGCTGTGGGCCTTCCTCGGCACGCTGGCCGCGCTCGGCGCCATCCTGATCAAGGCGGAGACCGACCTGGTCGGCGTCGCCCGCCACCAGAACGGCATGCCCCCGGTCAAGGAGTCCGCCTCGGAGCCCCGTTCCTCCGGCATGGCGCTGGCCCGCCGGGCCGCCGGCGCGCTCAAGTTCCACCGGCTGATCCTCGGGATCGAGGCCTCGCTGCTGATCCTGGTCCTCGCCTTCGTCGACCAGGCGCGGGGCGACCTCTTCTACTCCCGGCTCGGTGTCGCGGTCCTCGCGGGCATCGCGCTGCTCCAGACCGTGCTGCACCTGGTCTCGATCATGGTGTCCAGCAGGCTGAAGTGAGGGACGGCCGGCCGGGGCTCCACGTCACCGGCCGGCCACCTGGATGGCGTACGGTGTGGCGATCCGATGGGTCGCCCCCGGGCTGTCCGACATCGTGGTTATCCGACGAGCCGCACATCTTGAACACGAAAGTTTCGACTGTGAGTGACATTCACCCGGGCGGGGCGGTCGCGATGAGCGCGCCCCCGTCCTCCGTCGACGCGGGCCTGGCCCCGGGCGACCTCGCCGCCAAGTACGGCCTGTCGGTCAGCGGCGCCCGGCCCGGACTGTTCGAGTACGTCCGCGAGCTGTGGAGCCGTCGCCACTTCATCCTGGCGTTCTCCTCGGCGAAGCTGACCGCCCAGTACAGCCAGGCCAAGCTGGGCCAGGTCTGGCAGGTGGCGACCCCGCTGCTCAACGCCCTGGTCTACTACCTGATCTTCGGGCTGATCCTGGACGCCGGCCGCGGCATGAGCAAGGAGGTCTACATCCCCTTCCTCGTGACCGGCATCTTCGTGTTCACCTTCACGCAGAGCTCGGTCATGGCGGGCGTCCGCGCGATCTCGGGCAACCTCGGGCTCGTCCGGGCCCTGCACTTCCCGCGCGCCACCCTCCCGATCAGCTTCTCGCTCCAGCAGCTCCAGCAGCTGCTGTTCTCGCTGGTCGTGCTCGCCGCCGTGGCGATCGCCTTCGGCAGCTACCCCTCGCTCAGCTGGCTCCTGCTGATCCCGGCGCTCTTCCTCCAGTTCGTGTTCAACGTCGGCCTCGCGATGATCATGGCGAGGATGGGCTCCAAGACCCCCGACCTCGCCCAGCTCATGCCCTTCGTCATGCGGACCTGGATGTACGCCTCGGGCGTCATGTTCTCGATCCCGGTGATGCTCGCGGACAAGCCGGCCTGGATCGCGGACGTCCTCATGTACAACCCCGCGGCGGTCTACATGGACCTGGTCCGCTTCGCCCTGATCGACGGCTACGGCGCCTCGAACCTGCCCGCCCACGTCTGGGCCACCGCCCTCGGCTGGGCGCTGGTCTTCGGCATCGGCGGCTTCGTCTACTTCTGGAAGGCAGAGGAGAGGTACGGCCGTGGCTGACACCCCCCAGAACTCCCTGGCGCCCACCGTCATCTGCGAGGACGTCCACATCGTCTACCGGGTCAACGCCGGCGGCGGCGGCAAGGGCGGCGCCACCGCGGCCCTCAGCCGCATCGTCGGCAAGGGCAAGGCGGAGGTCACCAGGGGCGTCCGCAAGGTGCACGCCGTCCGGGGCGTCACCTTCACCGCCTACCGCGGCGAGGCCATCGGCCTCATCGGCACCAACGGCTCCGGCAAGTCCACGCTGCTGCGTGCCATCGCCGGTCTGCTCCCCACCGAGAGCGGCAAGGTCTACACCGACGGCCAGCCCTCGCTCCTCGGCGTCAACGCGGCCCTGATGAACGACCTCACCGGCGAGCGGAACGTCATCCTCGGCGGCCTCGCCATGGGCATGAGCCGCGAGGAGGTCCACGCGCGGTATCAGGACATCGTCGACTTCTCCGGGATCAACGACAAGGGCGACTTCATCAGCCTGCCCATGCGCACCTACTCCTCCGGCATGGGCGCCCGGCTCCGCTTCGCCATCGCGGCCTCCAAGAACCACGACGTGCTCCTCATCGACGAGGCGCTCGCCACCGGTGACCGCAAGTTCCAGATCCGGTCGGAGGCGCGCATCCGCGAGCTGCGCAAGGAGGCCGGCACGGTCTTCCTGGTCAGCCACAGCAACAAGTCCATCCGGGACACCTGCGACCGGGTGCTCTGGCTGGAGAAGGGCCAGCTCCTGATGGACGGCCCGACCGACGAGGTCCTCAAGGCGTACGAGCGCGAGACCGCCCGCTGACCTCCACGCCGCACCCCGTGCGCAGCGCCCCCGCCCCACCGGCGGGGGCGCTTCCGGTTTTCGCCGGTCGTACCCCGGCACGGAATGTTCATGCGGTCAACATCGGGCAGGATGAGCCCATGCCAGGGATCTCGGGCGGAAAGAACTACCACCACGGCGACCTGCGCAACGCCCTGATCGGCGCGGCCGTCGACCTCGCCACCGAAGGCGGCCCGGAGCGGGTCGTCCTGCGCGAGGCGGCCCGCCGCGTCGGCGTCTCGCCCACCGCCGCCTACCGGCACTTCGACGGACGCGGCGAGCTGCTCCGCACCGTCCGCGCCCACGCCAGGGCCCGGCTCGCCGAGGCCATGGAGCGGGCCGCCGCCCGCGAGCCCGGCGCCGACGACCCCGCGCTCGCCGCCGAGCGCCGGCTCGCCGCCCTCTGCCGCGGCTACGTCGGCTTCGCCGTCGAACACCCCGGGCTCTACCGCGCCGCCTTCGGCACCGTCCGCCCCGCCGCCGGGGAGCTCCCGGCCGACGTCCCCGTGCCCCCGGAGCCCGAGATCAGGGCCTTCACGCTCCTGAAGGAGGCCCTGGAGGCGCTCGACCGCAGCGGGGCCCGCCGCTCCGCCGCCGGCGCCGCCGCCTGGTCGGCCGTGCACGGCCTCTCGCTCCTCCTCCTCGAAGGCCCGCTCCGCCGGCTCTCCGACCGGCGCCGCGACGACGTGGTCGAGACCACCCTCGCCATGGTCGTCTCCGGAGCCCGCGCCCGGTGATCTTCCGGCGGGTCCCGCATCGCCACAGGTCAGCCCCGCGGACGCGGCCCCGCGCGGCGGCAGACCCCCCGAATGGCGACATCCCTCGTACAACGTAAGCTGTACCGGTCTGATCCACACCGCGCGCGGCGCCCCCGGGAGTCCCCGGCGGGCGCGTGCTCCGTGCGCGGCGGCGTGTCCGAAATAGGATGGATTGGATCGGCAGTGTAGAACGGGAGATATGACGGCCATGACGCAGAATCTCCAGCTTCACGTGGGTGTCGCCGTCCCCGCGCCGGGCGCCGCCCGGTGACGGCTTCCCGGCACGTGCGCGCCGACGACCCCTCGCGCACCACACTCGGCAAGGCCGCGGACGAGAACTTCCCCGTGGCCCCCTTCTTCCTGCCCCGTGACTGGCGCGACGACCTCATGGCCGTCTACGGCTACGCCCGCCTCGTCGACGACATCGGCGACGGCGACCTCGCCCCCGGTGGCGCCGACGCCTTCGGCCTCGCGGCCGACGCCGGGCCGCTCGCCCTCCTCGACGCCCTGGAAGAGGATCTGGGCCGGGTCTTCGACGGGACCCCGCGCCACCCGCTGCTGCGCGCCCTCCAGCCCACCGTCCGGCGCCGCGGCCTCACCTCCGGCCCGTTCCTCGGCCTGATCCAGGCCAACCGGCAGGACCAGCTGGTCAGCCGGTACGAGACGTACGACGACCTCCTCGCGTACTGCGAGCTCTCCGCCAACCCCGTCGGCCGCCTCGTCCTCGGCATCACCGGCACCGCCACCCCCGAGCGGATCCGCCGCTCCGACGAGATCTGCACCGCCCTCCAGATCGTCGAGCACCTCCAGGACGTCGCCGAGGACCTCGGCCGCGACCGGATCTACCTCCCCGCCGAGGACCTCAAGCGGTTCCACGTCACCGAGGACGAGCTCGCCCGCCCCACCGCCGGCGCCGCCGTGCGCTCCCTCGTCGCCTTCCAGGCCGAGCGCGCCCGCGCCCTGCTGCACGCCGGCATCCCGCTCGTCGGCAGCGTCCACGGCCGACTGCGGCTGCTCCTGGCCGGTTTCACCGCCGGAGGGCTCGCCGCGCTCGACGCCATCGCCGCCGCCGGCTTCGACGTCCTCGCCGGACCGCCGAAGCCCACCAAGCCGAGCCTGGCGCGTCAGGCGGGAGCGGTCCTGCTCCGGGCGCGCGCAGAGGGGGGAACATGACCGTGGAGGAACCGACCCGGCCGTCCGCGCCGGTGCAGGCCGCCTACAGCTACTGCGAGGCCGTCACCGGGCAGCAGGCCCGCAACTTCGCCTACGGCATCCGCCTGCTGCCCACCGACAAGCGGCAGGCCATGTCGGCCCTGTACGCCTTCTCCCGGCGGGTCGACGACATCGGCGACGGCACCCTCGCCCCCGAGACGAAGCACGAGCGCCTGGAGGCCACCCGGGTGCTCCTCGACCGGGTCCGCAAGGGCGACGTCGCCGAGGACGACACCGACCCCGTCGCGGTCGCCCTCGCCGACTCCGCCCGCCGCTTCCCGATCCCGCTCGAAGGGCTCGACGAGCTGATCGACGGCGTCCTCATGGACGTCCGCGGCGCCACCTACCGCACCTGGGACGAGCTCAAGGTCTACTGCCGGTGCGTCGCCGGCGCCATCGGGCGGCTCTCCCTCGGCGTCTTCGGCACCCAGCCCGGCGCCGCCGAGGCCGAGCGGGCCGCCGAGTACGCCGACACCCTCGGCCTCGCCCTCCAGCTCACCAACATCCTCCGGGACGTCCGCGAGGACGCCGGCAACGGCCGCACCTACCTGCCCGCCGAGGACCTCGCCCGCTTCGGCTGCGAGGACGGCTTCGGCACGGCGGCCCTGCCGCCCGGCGCCGACTTCGCCGGCCTCGTCCACTTCGAGGTCGCCCGCGCCCGCGCCCTCTTCGTCGAGGGCTACCGCCTGCTGCCGATGCTCGACCGGCGCAGCGGCGCCTGCGTCGCCGCCATGGCCGGCATCTACCGCCGCCTCCTCGACCGCATCGAGCGCGACCCCGGCGCCGTCCTGCGCGGCCGGGTCTCCCTCCCCGGCCCCGAGAAGGCGTACGTCGCCGTCCGAGGCCTCTCCGGCCTCGACGCCCGCCACATCGCCCGCCGCACCGCGAGGAGGCGCGCCTGATGACCCCCGCCGACGCCCCCGGCACACCCGTCCCGCACGACGGCCCCGGCGAGGCGCGCCCCCGCGCCGTCGTCGTCGGCGGCGGCCTCGCCGGGATCACCGCGGCGATCCAGCTCGCCGACGCCGGGGTCGAGGTCACGCTCCTCGAAGGGCGGCCCCGGCTCGGCGGGCTCGCCTTCTCCTTCCGGCGCGGCGAGCTGACCGTCGACAACGGGCAGCACGTCTACCTGCGCTGCTGCACCGCCTACCGCTGGTTCCTCGACCGCGTCGACGGCGCCCGCCTCGCCCCGCTCCAGGACCGGCTCGACGTGCCCGTCCTCGACGTCGGGCACCCGCGCGGGCCCCGGCTCGGACGGATCCGGCGCGACCCGCTGCCGGTCCCCCTCCACCTGGCCCGCAGCCTCGCCGCGTACCCCCACCTCTCCCTCGCCGAGCGGCTCTCCGTCGGCCGGGCCGCGCTCGCCCTCAAGCGGCTCGACCCCGCCGACCCGGCCCTCGACGGCATCGACTTCGCCACCTGGCTCGGCCGGCACGGCCAGTCGCCCCGCGCCATCGAGGCCCTCTGGGACCTGATCGGCATCCCCACCCTCAACGCCCCCGCCCCGGAAGCCTCCATGGGCCTCGCCGCCATGGTCTTCAAGACCGGGCTGCTCACCGACCCCGGCGCCGCCGACATCGGCTGGGCCCATGTGCCGCTCGGCCACCTCCACGACACCCTCGCCGGCAAGACCCTCGACGGGCTCGGCGTACGGACGCTGCTGCGCACCAAGGCCGAGCGCATCTCCCGTACCGACGACGGCCGTTGGGCCGTGGACGTGCCCGGCGAGCGCCTCGACGCCGACGCCGTCGTCCTCGCCGTGCCCCAGACCGAGACCCACGCCCTGCTCCCCGAGGACGCGCTCGACGACGCCGACCGGCTCCTCGACATCGGCACCGCGCCCATCCTCGACCTGCACGTCGTCTACGACCGCAAGGTGCTGAAGCGGCCCTTCTTCACCGCCCTCGGCTCCCCGGTCCAGTGGGTCTTCGACCGCACCGAGTCCTCCGGACTCACCGGCGGCGGCCAGTACCTGGCCGTCTCGCAGTCCGCCGCCCAGGACGAGATCGACGAACCCGTCGCCGCGCTCCGCGAGCGCTACCTCCCGGAGCTGGAGCGGCTGTTGCCCGCCGCCCGGGGCGCCGGGGTCCGCGACTTCTTCGTCACCCGCGAGCGGACCGCCACCTTCGCCCCCACACCCGGCGTCGGGCGCTTGCGCCCCGGCGCCCGCACCCGTGCGCCCGGCCTCTACCTGGCCGGCGCCTGGACCGCCACCGGCTGGCCCGCGACCATGGAGGGTGCCGTCCGAAGCGGCTTCAGCGCCGCGGGCGCGGCTCTCTCCGCCTTCGGCCGCCGCCACGACCATCCGCTGCAGGAGGCGGCATGAGTGTGATCACAGGAACTAGAGGAGAGACCGTGCCGACCGTGCCCCCGGGGACCCCGGCCGTCGACACCGCGGACGTGAGCGCCCTGCTGGAGAGGGGCCGGACCCTGTCCACCCCCGTCATGCGGGCGGCCGTCGGCCGTCTCGCATCGCCCATGGACACCGTGGCCGCCTACCACTTCGGCTGGATCGACGCCCAGGGCAACCCCACCGACGCCGACAGCGGAAAGGCCGTGCGCCCCGCGCTCGCCCTGCTCTCCGCCGAGGCCGCCGGCGCCGCGCCCGAGGTCGGCGTCCCCGGCGCCGTCGCCGTCGAGCTCGTGCACAACTTCTCGCTGCTGCACGACGACCTGATGGACGGCGACGAGCAGCGCCGCCACCGCGACACGGTGTGGAAGGTGCACGGTCCCGCCCAGGCGATCCTGGTCGGCGACGCCCTCTTCGCCCTCGCCAACGAACTCCTCCTGGAGCTCGGCACCGTCGAGGCAGGCCGGGCCACCCGCCGCCTCACCACCGCCACCCGCAAGCTGATCGACGGCCAGGCCCAGGACATCTCCTACGAGCACCGGGAGCGGGTCACCGTCGAGGAGTGCCTGGAGATGGAGGGCAACAAGACGGGCGCCCTGCTCGCCTGCGCCGTCTCCATCGGCGCCGTCCTCGGCGGCGCCGACGACCGCACCGCCGACAAGCTGGAGGAGTACGGCTACCACCTCGGCCTCGCCTTCCAGGCCGTCGACGACCTCCTCGGCATCTGGGGCGACCCGGACGCCACCGGCAAGCAGACCTGGAGCGACCTGCGGCAGCGGAAGAAGTCGCTGCCGGTCGTCGCCGCCCTCGCGGCCGGCGGAGAGGCCTCCGAGCGGCTCGGCCGGCTCCTCGCCGAGGACGCCAAGTCCACCGCCTTCGACTCCTTCTCGGAGGAGGACTTCGCCTACCGCGCCGCCCTCATCGAGGAGGCCGGCGGCCGCGAGTGGACCGCCGGGGAGGCACGCCGCCAGCACGCCGTCGCGCTCCGTGCCCTGGACGAGGTCGACATGCCCGCCCGGGTGCGCGACCAGCTCGTCGCCCTCGCCGACTTCGTCGTCGTACGGAAGAAATGATCATCCACAGCCAGATATGAGTGCGCAGTCGCCGGCCGGTGCCACCCGGCGCCGGCCGACGGCAGACCCGCAGGAGCAGAAGTAACCGACTGCCACGAAGGGGAAGCCATGACAGCGACGACCGACGGAAACGCCGGGGCTCTCGGCCCCCTCGCGCCCGCGGCCAGCACCACTCCACTGCACACCACGACCGACCCCGCGCGCCTCGACGAGGCCGCCGCCCGCGCCATCCGCGCGGCCACCGACCAGCTCCTCGCCCACCAGGCCCCGGAGGGCTGGTGGAAGGGCGACCTGGAGACCAACGTCACCATGGACGCCGAGGACCTGCTGCTCCGCAGGTTCCTCGACATCCTCGACCCGGACACCGTCGCGGCCGCCGCCCGGCACATCCGGAGCCGGCAGTACGAGGACGGCACCTGGCCCACCTTCCACGGCGGGCCCGCCGACCTCTCCGCCACCGTCGAGGCGTACGTCGCCCTCCGCCTCGCCGGGGACCGGCCCGAGGCCGCGCACATGGCCCGCGCCGCCGCCTGGGTCAGGGGCCGCGGCGGGATCGCCTCCGCCCGGGTCTTCACCCGCATCTGGCTCGCCCTCTTCGGCTGGTGGCGCTGGGAGGACCTGCCCGAGCTGCCGCCCGAGCTGATCTTCCTGCCGAAGTGGTTCCCGCTGAACATCTACGACTTCGGCTGCTGGGCCCGGCAGACCATCGTGCCGCTCACCGTCGTCTCCGCGAAGCGCCCGGTCCGCCCGGCGCCCTTCCCCCTCGACGAGTTGCACGCCGACCCGGACCGGCCGGCGCCCAAGCGCCCGCTCGCCCCGCTCACCGGCTGGGACGGCGTCTTCCAGCGCCTCGACAAGGCCCTGCGCGTCTACCACCGCGTCGCCCCGCGCGGAGTGCGCCGGGCGGCGATGAACACCGCCGCCCGCTGGATCGTCGAACGGCAGGAGAACGACGGCTGCTGGGGAGGCATCCAGCCGCCGGCCGTCTACTCGGTGATCGCCCTCCACCTCCTCGGCTACGACCTGGAGCACCCGGTGATGCGGGCCGGCCTGGAGTCCCTGGACCGGTTCGCCGTCTGGCGCGAGGAACCCGAGGGCCCGGTCCGCATGATCGAGGCCTGCCAGTCCCCGGTCTGGGACACCTGCCTCGCCACCATCGCCCTCGCCGACGCCGGCCTGCCCGCCGACCACCCGGCGCTGGTGAAGGCCGTCGACTGGATGCTCGACGAGGAGATCACCAAGTCCGGCGACTGGGCGGTCCGGCGGCCCGGACTCCCGCCGGGCGGCTGGGCGTTCGAGTTCCACAACGACAACTACCCGGACATCGACGACACCGCCGAGGTGATCCTCGCCCTGCGCAGGGTCCGTCACCCCGACCCCGCCCGGGTCGACGCGGCCGTCGCCCGCGCCGCCCGCTGGACCGCCGGCATGCAGTCCGGCAACGGCGCCTGGGCCGCCTTCGACGCCGACAACACCAGCGTCCTGCCGAACAAGCTGCCCTTCTGCGACTTCGGCGAGGTCATCGACCCGCCCTCCGCCGACGTCACGGCCCACGTCGTGGAGATGCTGGCGTACGAAGGCCGGGCCGACGACCCCCGCACCCGCCGGGGCATCGACTGGCTCCTCGCCGAACAGGAGCCGAACGGCGCCTGGTTCGGCCGCTGGGGCGTCAACTACGTCTACGGCACCGGCTCGGTGCTCCCCGCCCTCACCGCCGCCGGGTTCCCCACCACCCACCCGGCGATCCGCCGGGCCGTCGCCTGGCTCGCCGCCGCGCAGAACCCGGACGGCGGCTGGGGCGAGGACCTCCGCTCGTACGACGACCGCTCCTGGATCGCCCGCGGCACCTCCACCGCCTCCCAGACGGCCTGGGCCCTCATCGCGCTCCTCGCCGCCGGGGAGCGCGACTCCGAGACCGCCCGGCGGGGCGTGGCCTGGCTGGTGGAGACCCAGCGGGAGGACGGCTCCTGGGACGAGCCCTACTTCACCGGCACGGGCTTCCCCTGGGACTTCTCCATCAACTACCACCTCTACCGTCAGGTCTTCCCGCTCACCGCGCTCGGCCGGTACGTGCACGGCGAGCCCACGCCCGGCGGTCGCCCGTGACGGCCCGCGACCGCCCGCAGGGCGACTTCGGGGCCGTCCCGCCGCTGCTCGTCGCCTGCGCCCTCGGCATCGAGCGCCTCGCCCTGCGCGGCGGCGAACGCGACGGGGCACCGGGACCGGTCCGGGTGGTCCGTACGGGCATGGGGCCGGCCCACGCGAGCCGCGGGGTGGACCGCGCGCTGGCCCGCGAGGGCTGGGGCGCCGCCGCCGTCGTCGCCTCCGGCTTCTGCGCCGGACTGGCCCCCGGGATGCACCCCGGCGACCTGGTCGTCGCCGAGGAGACCCGGGGCCCGGACGGCGCCCTCGCCTGCGACGGCACCGACCTGCTCGTCAAGGCGCTCGCCCGGGCGGTGCCCGGGCGGACCGTGCACACCGGCCCGCTGACCGGCTCCGACCACGTCGTGCGGGGCCCCGAGCGGGCCGCGCTGGCCGCCGGCGGGGCGATCGCCGTCGACATGGAGTCCGCCGCCACCCTGCGTACCGCGCGGGCGGCCGGACCCCGCCCGCTTGCGGCCGTACGGGTGGTCGTGGACGCCCCCGAACACGAGCTGCTCCGGATCGGCACGGTACGCGGGGGAATATCGGCCTTCCGCGTCCTTCGCTCCGTCCTTCCCGCTTTCTTCGAATGGCACCGTTCTCTGCTGCTCCCCAGGAGGTGAGCCGGTCATGGCCATGCCGCTCCGTCAGTCCGTCCGGGTCGGGACCTATCTCTTCGAACAGAAGCTCCGCAAGCGGGACAAGTTCCCCCTCATCGTCGAGCTGGAGCCGCTCTACGCCTGCAACCTCAAATGCGAGGGCTGCGGCAAGATCCAGCACCCGGCCGGCGTCCTCAAGCAGCGGATGCCGGTCGCCCAGGCGGTCGGCGCCGTCCTGGAGTCCGGCGCCCCGATGGTCTCCATCGCCGGCGGCGAACCCCTGATGCACCCCCAGATCCACGAGATCGTCCGCCAGCTGGTGGCCCGCCGGAAGTACGTCTTCCTCTGCACCAACGCGATGCTGCTCCGCAAGAAGCTCGGCGACTTCACCCCGTCCCCCTACTTCGCCTTCGCCGTCCACATCGACGGACTGCGCGAACGCCACGACGAGTCGGTGGCCAAGGAGGGCGTCTTCGACGAGGCCGTGGCGGCGATCAAGGAGGCCAAGCGGCGCGGATTCCGGGTCACCACCAATTCGACCTTCTTCAACACCGACACCCCGCAGACCATCATCGAGGTGCTGAACTTCCTCAACGACGACCTCCAGGTCGACGAAATGATGATCTCGCCCGCCTATGCCTACGAGAAGGCGCCCGACCAGGAACACTTCCTCGGCGTCGAGCAGACCAGGGAACTCTTCAAGAAGGCGTTCTCCGGGGGAAACCGCCGCCGCTGGCGGCTCAACCACTCGCCGCTCTTCCTCGACTTCCTCGAAGGAAAGGCCGACTTCCCCTGCACCGCCTGGGCGATCCCCAACTACTCCCTCTTCGGGTGGCAGCGCCCCTGCTATCTGATGAGCGACGGCTACGTCCCCACCTACCGGGAACTCGTCGAGGAGACCGACTGGGACAAGTACGGCCGCGGCAAGGACCCGCGCTGCGCCAACTGCATGGCGCACTGCGGCTACGAACCGACCGCCGTGCTCGCCACCATGAGCTCGCTCAAGGAGTCGCTGCGGGCGGTCCGCGAGACCGTCTCGGGGAGCTGAGGGACGGGCCATGACCGACGGCTTCGACCTGCGGGCGCTGCTCGCCGAGCGCGGCGGCGAGCGGTACGAGCTGCACGCCCGGTACCTCAACCCGCAGCTGCCGCGGATGCTGCACACCATCGGCTTCGACAAGGTCTACGAGCGGGCCGAGGGCGCCCACTTCTGGGACGCCGAGGGCAACGACCACCTCGACATGCTCGCCGGCTTCGGCGTCATGGGCCTCGGCCGGCACCACCCCGTCGTCCGCGCGGCCCTGCACGACGTCCTCGACGCGGACCTGCCCGACCTCACCCGCTTCGACTGTCCGCCGCTGCCCGGCATCCTCGCCGAGCGGCTCCTCGCCCACAGCCCCCACCTCGACCGGGTCTTCTTCGGCAACAGCGGCACGGAGGCCGTCGAGACCGCGCTGAAGTTCGCCCGGTACGCCACCGGCCGGCCCAGGGTCGTCTACTGCGACCACGCCTTCCACGGCCTCACCACCGGCGCCCTCTCGGTCAACGGCGAGCAGGGCTTCCGGGAGGGCTTCGCCCCGCTGCTGCCGGACACCGCGATCGCCCTGGGCGACCTCGACGCCCTGGAGCGCGAGCTCCGCAAGGGCGACGTGGCCGCCTTCGTGGTCGAACCGATCCAGGGCAAGGGCGTCCACGAGGCCCCGCCCGGCTTCCTCGCCGCCGCCCAGGAGCTGCTCCACCGACACGGGGCGCTGCTGATCGCCGACGAGGTGCAGACCGGTCTGGGCAGGACCGGCGACTTCTACGCGTACCAGCACGAGGAGGGGGTCGAGCCGGACCTGGTGTGCGTGGCGAAGGCGCTCTCCGGCGGGTACGTGCCGGTCGGCGCCACCCTCGGCAAGGACTGGATCTTCAAGAAGGTCTACTCGTCCATGGACCGGGTGCTGGTCCACTCGGCCAGCTTCGGTTCCAACGCCCAGGCGATGGCGGCCGGGCTCGCGGTGCTGTCGGTGATGGAGTCCGAGGGGACGGTCGCCCACGTGCGGCGGGTCGGCGGACTCCTGAAGGCCCGGCTGGAGGAGCTGGTGCCCCGCTACGAACTGCTGCACGCGGTCCGGGGCCGGGGGCTGATGATCGGCGTCGAGTTCGGCCGGCCGAGCTCACTGGGGCTGCGCGGGCGCTGGGCGATGCTCCAGACGGCCCGCAAGGGTCTCTTCGCGCAGATGGTGGTCGTCCCGCTGCTCCAGCGGCACAGGATCCTCACCCAGGTCTCCGGGGACCATCTGGAGGTGATCAAGCTCATCCCGCCGCTGGTGATCGACGAGGCGGACGTGGACCGGTTCGTCACCGCCTTCACGGCGGTCATGGAGGACGCCCACGGCGGCGGCGGGCTGCTCTGGGACTTCGGGAAGACGCTGGTCAAGCAGGCGGTCGCCCAGCGCTGAGCCGCGTCCTCTCCGTGATTTTGCCTCTGAGGCAAGAAACTTGCCTCAGAGGCATATTCCTGGCGGAATGGACCCATGGACCACGTCCCCCGGGACTCCGCCCCGGAAACCGCCGCTCCCGAGCCGCTGCCCGACGTCGCCCCGCAGCTGCGGGCCCTGCGCCGGCGCCGGGGGCTCACCCTGGAGGCGGCCGCGCAGCGCGCCGGGCTCTCCCCGGCGCACCTCTCGCGGCTGGAGACCGGGAACCGGCAGCCCTCGCTGCCGATGCTGCTGGCCCTCGCCCGTATCTACGGTACGACGGTCGCCGAGCTGCTCGGGGAGACCCCGCCCGAACGCGACCCCGTGATCCGGGCCGACCGCTCCGACCCCGTCGAGGCCGACGGCTGGATCTACCGGCAGGCCGGCGGCGCGGGGCGGGCCATGCAGTGCCTGCGCGTCCACGTGCCGTACGCGACCCGCGCCGACATCGTGCGCGTCCATCCCGGCGAGGAGTGGCTGCACGTCCTGGAGGGGCAGGTCAGGCTCGCGCTCGGCGAGGCGGTCCACCTGCTCGATCCCGGGGACAGCGCGCACTTCGACTCGCTGACCCCGCACCGGATCGGCGCGGCCGGCCGCGCCGGTGCCGAGGTGCTGTTCGTCCACACGCTCCTGCAGAGCCCCGCCGCCGAGACGTGCCTGGGCGGCGGCGCCCCGCACCCCCGCTGAGCCCCCGAAGGGTTGGTCGACATGTCCGACAAGTCCGTGAATTCTGCCCCGGTCACCGGCGAAGAGCGCGGCGAGGGGAAGTTCCCCAAGGGGCTGGTGCTCCGCCTCTTCGCCTACCTGGTCGCCGGTCACCTCTTCGCCGGCTTCCTCTACCTGCTCTTCATGCTGGGCGGGCAGAACCAGTAGCCGGACCCCCGGGAGCGGCCGCTCACGCCTCGGTGAGGAAGCGCTCCCGCAGCCGCTCGCGGGTCTCGGGCGCCAGCTTCAGGCCCTCCGCGAGGTAGGCGTCCACGGAGCCCCAGGTCGCGTCGATCGTCTCGAAGGCGGCCCGCAGGTACTCCACCCGCGCGTCGAAGAGCGGGCTCAGCAGCTCCATCACCTCGGGCGCCATCGCGTCCCGGGCGGTGGAGCTGCGGCGCACCTTGTAGCGGCGGTGCGGAGCGTCGGACTTCACGTAGTCGGCCTCGATGGCCTCGCGCTCCACGCCCAGCGCGAGCAGGGTGATCGCGATCGAGAGTCCGGCGCGGTCCTTGCCGGCCGCGCAGTGCATCAGGGCCGGGACGGCCTCCTCGGCGAGGGAGTGCAGGACCCGGCTGTGCTCGGCGGTCCGCTCCACGATCATCCGGCGGTACGAGGAGGTCATCCGCTCCGCGGCCTTGCCGTCGCCCAGCAGGCCCCGCAGCGTGTCGAGGTCGCCCTCGCGGACCATCCGCCAGAACTCCTTGCCGTCGGCGGGGTCGCTCAGGGGTATGTTCACGTTCCGCACGCCCGGGAGCTCGACGTCCGGGCCCTCCACCTTGGCGTCGGCGGCGTTGCGGAAGTCGAAGATCGTGTGCAGGCCGAGGTCGGAGAGGAAGGCCGCGTCGGACTCGGTGGCGTCGGCGAGGTGGCCGCTGCGGAAGAGGGCGCCGGGCCGGACGGCGCGCCCGTCCGTGGTCGGCAGGCCGGCCACGTCCCGGAAGTTGCGGACCGCCGCGAGCTCGGGCTCGCCGGGTTCGAGGGGCTGGACCTGCGGCAGCTGCTGCGTCACGGATGCTCCTGGGGGTAGGCGTTCGCGGGGCCGGGACGGGATCGGTTCCCCCCGCAATCATCCCGTCGAGCGCGGCGCGGCGCACCCCCCTGGTCGGTAATGGGCGATCTGTCCGTATTGGAAGGTCTTGAGGTAACGCGCCCTGGTTGCGGGGGAGATGGAATTCCGTGCGTGAGCAGGGTCATAGAAGTGACGGATCGTGGCCGACCGCCCGGCCCAACCTCCCTCCCCGAAAAGGGAATCGAGGGACCGTCATCCACGGAGGGTGACCGGAATTCCGGGGCCGAAGATCGTCCCGGAATGTCCGGCGAATTCCATGGCTTGTTCGCGCCGACCCCGCTCGTCTAGCGTCGCCGTCAATCCGGTCGGACCGCCGAATCCTGCCACCGTCCGGAATTCGCACCCACCCATGCGTGGCAGGAGCGGGGGACCCAAGGAAGTACGCCGGTCCCGCGACGCAGGACGGCTCGGGGTGAAGCCGCGTGAGAAACGCGGCCGGACATCTCCAGTCCGAACCCGACAGCTCACCTCGCAGGCGCCGGAGAGGAATTCGCCATGCCCGCGAAGGGTAAGCACCGCCGCCAGAAGTCCACCCTGATCACCCGTGGCCTCGTCGCCGCCGGCACCGGTGGCGCCGTCGTCGCCCTGCCGCTGATCGGCGCCACCGGCGCCCACGCCGCCGAGCAGGCCGCCCCGGCCGCCGTCTCCGGCACCGTGGCCGTCGCCGCCGCGCAGGTCCAGGCCGCCGCCCCGGCCGCCAAGGCCGCCGCCCCGACCACGTACTCCGTGGTCGCCGGCGACTACCTGTCCAAGATCGCCGCCGACCACGACGTCGCCGGCGGCTGGGAGCGGCTCTACGCCGACAACCGCCAGGTCGTCGGCGGGAACCCCTCGCTGATCTTCCCGGGCATGAAGCTCACCCTCGGCGCCAAGAACCCCGCCAAGGCCGCCGCCGCCAAGGCCGCGCCGAAGGCCGCCGCCAAGGCCGCCCCGAAGGCCGCCGCCAAGGCCGCCCCGAAGGCCGAGGCGAAGGTCACCCAGGAGGCCCCGTCCTCCGGCGAGCAGACCCGCGCCTCCCGCTCCACCGAGCGCGCCGCGGCCCCGGCCGCCGCCGCCCAGTCCTCCTCCTCCGGCTGGGTCACCCCGGTCGCCGGCGGCGTCTCCACCTCGTACCGGACCGCCGGTGCCATGTGGTCCTCCGGCTACCACACCGGTGCCGACTTCATCGCCTCCTCCGGCACCACCGTCCGCGCCGTCGGCGCCGGCACGGTCGTCTCCGCCGGCTGGAGCGGCGCCTACGGCAACGAGGTCGTCATCCAGCACGCCGACGGCAACTACTCGCAGTACGCCCACCTCTCCTCCCTGGCCGTCTCCGCCGGCCAGTCGGTGAGCGGCGGCCAGCAGATCGGCCTCTCGGGTTCCACCGGCAACTCGACCGGCCCGCACCTGCACTTCGAGATCCGCACCTCGCCGAGCTACGGCTCGGACGTCGACCCGCTGGCCTACCTGCGCCAGCACGGCGTCTCGATCTGACCCGTCCGGCCCCGCGGCCGCACGAAGGCCCGGCACCCTGGTGCCGGGCCTTCGCCCTATTCCGGCTTGGCAAATTCTTTATCGGTGGCATATGTCACCCGCCGTCAACCCCTCCTTACGGTCGCGTAGGTCACATCCGAAAAGGAAGGATGTGCTTCCGTGGCAGACGATTCGAGAGCAACAGACGAGAACACGTTCGGGTCATTCGGGTCGTACGCGGCGATCGGTGACAGCTTCACCGAGGGCGTCGGGGACCCCGGACCCGACGGGACCTACGTCGGCTGGGCCGACCGCTTCGCGGTCCTCCTCGCCGACCAGCTGCCGGACCACGAGGGCTTCCGCTACGCCAACCTCGCGGTCCGCGGCCGCCTCCTCGACCAGATCGTGGCCGAGCAGGTGCCCCGGGCGAAGGAACTCGCCCCCGACCTGGTGACCTTCTGCGCGGGCGGCAACGACATCATCCGCCCCGGCACCGACCCCGACGACGTCGCCGAGCGCTTCGAGCGGGCGGTGAAGGACCTCACCTCCGCCGTCGGCACCGTCATGGTGACCACCGGCTTCGACACCCGTGACGTGCCCGTGCTCAAGCACCTGCGCGGGAAGATCGCCACCTACACGGCCCACGTCCGCTCCATCGCCGACCGCTACGACTGCCCGGTCCTCGACCTGTGGTCGCTGAGGTCGGTCCAGGACCGGCGCGCCTGGGACGACGACCGGCTGCACCTCTCGCCCGAGGGCCACACCAGGGTCGCGCTGCGCGCCGCCCAGGTCCTCGGCCTGCCGGTGCCGGCCGACCCGGACCAGGCGTGGCCGCCGCTGCCCGCCCGAGGTCCGCTGGAGGTCCGCCGGGACGACATCCACTGGGCGCGCGAGTACCTGGTGCCGTGGATCGGCCGACGGCTGCGCGGCGAGAGCTCCGGCGACCACGTCGAGGCCAAGCGCCCCGACCTCATGCCCCTGTAGCTCCCGGACGGCCGGCGGGGATCCGCTCCAGGACCCCGCCGGCGAAGACGTCGTACAGCGGCAGCGTCTCCAGGTGGACGTAGCCGATGTGACAGTCGCAGACGGCGAGGGGACAGGCCCGCGGCCGCAGCGCGGCGCGGTAGGAGCCGTCGTACAGGTTGCCCAGCTCGGCCCTGACGAAGTGACAGCGCCGCACCGTCCCCTCCCCGTCCACCGACACCACCGACTCGCCCGTCCGGCAGGGCAGCCCCGCCGACCGGTGCGGGTGCCGGCTGTAGCCGAAGAGCGGGTCGAGGGCCGTCCACGCCGCCGCCTCCGCGTCGGTGTAGGCGCGTCCCTCGGCGGCGTTCACCCACAGGTAGACGTGCTCCGGCAGCGCCTCCCGCAGCCGCAGCGCCTCCCCGTGGTGCTCGGGCAGCCCCACCACGCCCACGCTGAACCGCACGCCCCGGGCCGCCAGGTCGAGCGCCTTGCCGAGGAAGCGGTCGTACGGGGTCTGGCCGGGGTGGTACGTGCACCACAGGGCCAGCGACCCGAGGTCGGCCTCGTCCAGCCACGAGGTCCGGCAGCTCAGATTGGTCTGGATGGCCACCCGCTCGACGTGCGGAAGCCGCGAGAGCCCCACCATCGCCCGCCGGTACCAGGAACGGACCAGGCCCTCGCCCCACGGGGTGAAGAGGATCCGCAGCCGGTCCCCGGTCCGCTCCTCCGCCCAGCCGGTGAACCGGTCGAGGGCCGCCCGGTCCGCCCGCAGCGTCTCCGGGGAGTCCCGGCGCTTGGCGAAGGGACAGTACGGGCAGTCGTAGTCGCAGGAGGCGAGCGGCCCCCGGTACAGCAGCGTCAGGTCCACGGCCGGCCCCTACTTCGGCTCGTACGCGGCCATCGCGGCCCGTACGGCGGGGGAGAACAGCGCGGGACCCAGCCCGTCCGAGTGCGCCAGCCCCTCCGGGGACAGCCTGAGCAGCCCCTCCGGCGCCGACCCGTCCAGCCAGCCGTACGCCGCGAACCGGTCGAGCTCCGCGCGGAAGTCCTCGTACGCCGAGGACCCGAACCGCTTCTCGTACCCGGCGAGCTCCATGCCCTCCGCCTGGAGCAGCGACTGGAGGAGATGGCGGCGGCGCGCCTCGGCCCCGTCCACCCACCGGCCCACCTCCGCCCGGGAGAAGTCCCCGGTCTCCGTGTAGGCGTCGATGATCGAGCGGATCTCCCGCATGTCGACCGCGTAGTCGAAGGAGTAGTGGAGCGCGGAGGTGTACGAGCGGGCGCCGCAGCCCAGGCCGATCATGCCGTCCGTCTGGCAGGCGTGGTCGTCCGCGCCGGACGGGGCCGCGCCGGCCCGCCGGAACATCCGCATCGACACCTGCTCGTAGCCGTGCGCCAGCAGCCGGTCCCGGCCCTGCCGGTAGAGCCGCAGCCGCCGCTCGTCCCACTCCCCGTCGGACTCGGCGGGGCCCGAGCGGCCGAGACCGGTCAGCGGCCGCACGTACAGGGGGTACAGGTAGAGCTCCTCGGGCCGCCAGGCGAGCGCCGCGTCCAGCGAGTACCGCCAGGACGCGTCGGTCTGGCCGTCGATGCCGTAGATGAGGTCGATGTTCAGCACCGGCACCCCGCTGTCCCGGATCCGGCCGAGCGCCGCCTCCACGTCGGCCCGGCGCTGCGGGCGGACCGCCGCCCGCGCCTCGGCGTCCACGAAGCTCTGCACCCCGATGCTCAGCCGGGTCGTGCCCCGCCCGGCGAGGACCGCGAGCCGGTCGGCGGTCGCGGTGGCCGGGGAGGTCTCCACGGAGAGCGGCACCGCCCGCAGGTCCGCGCCCATGCGGTGCTCGGCGATGTCGCAGAGCCGCTCCAGCTCGGCGGCGGTGAGGAAGGTGGGGGTGCCGCCGCCGAACGCCGCCGCCGCGAAGCGCACCGGCGCCGCGTCGCCGAGCGCCTCGCGGACCGCGACGGCCTGCCGGTCGAGCGCGTCGAGGTAGCGGGTGGTCAGCTCGTCCGGGGCGCCGATCCGGGTGAAGAGGTTGCAGAAGCCGCAGCGGACCTCGCAGAACGGCACGTGCGCGTAGAGCGAGAGGGAGTCCTTCGGCTCGTCCGCCCAGAGCCCGGCCAGTCCGGGGCGGCCGGGCAGCGGGCGGTACGCCGTCTTGTGCGGGTAGGCGTAGACGTACGAGTCGTACGGACGCGGGGGCGGGGCGCCGGTCACGCGGCGGCTCCTTCCGCGGGGCCGTCGAGGGTGAACTGCGCGTACGGCACCGTCCACACCACCTCGTGGCCGAGCCGGTGGCCCGTGAAGCCGTCGTCGCCGTACGCCGTGCCGTGGTCCGAGCAGACGACGGCGAAGCAGCGGCGACGGCTGCTCATCGCCGCGAAGAGGCGCCCGATGTGCCGGTCGACGTACTCCAGGGCGGCCGCGTGGGTGGCCCGGGAGTCGCCGGCGTCGCGGGTCGCGCCCGGCAGGTGGAACCAGTTGGGCTGGTGCAGCGCCGCCACGTTCACGAAGAGGAAGAGCCGGCGGTCGGCCGGGAGCGCGGCCACCACCTCCTCGGCCCGCGTCACCTGAGCCTCGAACGAGGTCGGCGAGGCCACCCCGAAGGACGGCTCCCAGTGGCTCTCCTGGAAGAGCCCGGGGAGCACGTCGCCGAGCGGCGGCTGTCCGTTGAAGAAGCCGACACCGCCCACGCACACCGTCCGGTAGCCGTCGGCGGCGAGCGCCGAGACCAGGTCGGGGGCGTCGTACACGTAGGTGCCGTCGGCGGTGGTCTCACTGCCCGCGAACCGGGCCGCGAAGAGCCGGGGGTGCGGCCCGGGCTCGGCCGGGGTCGGCAGGAAGCCCGCGAAGATCGCCTGGTGGGAGGCGTAGGTGAAGCTGCCGGGGGCGTGCCGGCGCTCCCAGCGGCCGCCGGGGAGCCGGCCCGCCAGGTTCGGGATGCGGCCGGCGGCGGCCAGCTCGGCGGCCACGTCGTACCGGAGCGTGTCGAGGGTGACCAGAAGCAGGTCGTGGCTGCCGACGACCGTGTTCATGTCGGGCTGGTTCACGGGGCTGTGCTCGTTCCTGTGGGGCGTGTTCCGGTCGTGCCCGGTCCGGGGGCGGCCGGTCCGGTCGCACCCGTTCCGGCGGTGGCTGTCGCGGTGCGGGCGGGCGGGTTCCGCAGCAGGTCGGCGACCTGGGCGCCGTAGGTGTCCAGGCCCTCGGCGCCGCTGCCCGCCAGGCCGGTGAGGCCGGGCAGCAGGTCCCCGAAGGCGTTGACCTCGCCCACGGCGAAGCGCCGCCAGCCGGCGCCCGGCAGCAGGTCCACCCCGACGCACCGGGTGCCGGGGAAGGCCGCCGCCGCGCGCTCGCAGACGGCGAGGGCGTCCTCCCAGCGGCCACCGGCGGCGGTGATCGCCGTCCGGACGGCGGCGAGGTCGCCACGGGCTCCGCCGAGGTGCAGATTGGTCAGCGGCGAGCGGCTGGTGCGGACCACCGCGTGGGTGGCGCGCCCCCCGGTCACCACCACCCGCAGGTCGGCCGCCCGGCCGCCCTGGACCGCCTTCGGCAGCCAGCGCTCCACGTGCAGCCCGTCCGGGGCGAGCGCGTCGACGAGGGCGCCGACCTCCCGCTCGCCCGTGTAGCGGCGTACCCGCAGCGAGTTGAAGAGCCGTCCGGCGCCGTCCCGTTCGACCGAGGTGGCGGCCTGCACCCGGCCCGCGCCGGCCGTCTCCACGGCGAGCACCCCGGAGGCGGAGGAGCCGTGGGCCGGCTTGACGAAGACCCGGCGCAGCCCCGCCCCGGCCATCAGCTCCACCAGGTCGTCCCAGTTCCGCACCGGCGTCCCGCCGGGGCCGGAGGTCGGCGAGGCCGGGACGGGCACCCCGGCGGCGGCCAGCCGGCCGTGGGTGAGCCGCTTGTCGAAGAGGACCGCCGTCTCCGCCGGATCGTCGACCAGCACCGCGCCGGAGCGCGAGGCCTCGGCGGCGAGCCCGGCGAGGGCGGCGGTGAACCGCTCGTACCAGACCCGGCCGCCCTCCACCCGGGCCGGATCGTCGGTGCCGCGCAGCAGCAGCTCGACCTCCGGCACCTCGCCGGGGGAGTCGACCCGCACGGTCTCGCCCGCCGCGAAGCGGGCCCGGCCGCGCAGGACCTCCGTCCATGGCACGGCCCGCGCCCCGGGCAGCCCGGCGGCGCGCAGCGCCTCCTGGAAGAACGCCACGCGCCGCCCCGCCGGGTCGCCGACGACGACGAGGCGCGGGCCGGCGGTCATTCGGCGATGGCGACGTAGCGCCAGACGTCCCCGTCGCCGTCGTCCTCCGGGGACTGCGGGTCGTCCAGGACGACCCGCACCCCGTGCGGGGCGAGCGCGGCGGTGAGCCGTTCGCCCATGGCCTCCGAGAGGTAGTGGTGCTCCAGGTCGAGTTCCCGCAGATGGGTCAGGGGCTGGCCGTCGAGCAGCGCGGCCGCGCCCTCGTCGGTGAGCACGCCCATGCTGAGGTCGAGCCGGTCGAGGCGCGCGACGACCGGGGCGCTCGCCACGGCGGCGGCCACCCGGTCCTCGATCACGCTGTTGCACAGGCCGAGGCTGCGCAGGGCCGGGAAGGCCTCGCCGGTGAGCAGCGGCGCGAGGTCGAGGGGGGTGGAGTCGCCGCCGTACTCGTCCGTCCCGAGCCACAGTTCGAGCTGTTCCAGGGCCGGCAGGTCGCTTCCGGCGATGCCGCGCACGGTCTCGGCGCCGAGACCGCCGCTCTCCACGACCAGGGTCTCCAGGGCGGTGTGGCGCACCGGCGGGAAGACGAGTCCGGTCCCTCCGCGCACGCCGAGCTCCCGCAGCGCCGGGTAGGCGGCGAGCAGCGGCGTCACGTCGGACTGGACGATCCAGGAGATCTCGCAGTCCTCGAAGGTCATGTCCCCGAGGAAGACCGCCTCCAGGCCGGTCAGCCGGTCGTTGGCGCCGATGAGCGCGGTGACGATCGGGGCCGAGGAGGTGTCGTACGCGTCCTCCCAGCCGCCCACGACGAGCGCGCGGACCCGGGAGGTGTCCACGGACTTCAGGAAGCGCTCGAAGACGGCGGCCCAGCTCTCCTCGTCCGCGTCGCGGTAGGTCGGGCTGGACAGCCGCCACGCCACGGCCGCCGCGTCGGGCAGTCCGGCCCGCGCGTCGGCGTCCGGGAGGTCGAAGACGGGGAGGCCGTGGAACTCCTCCAGGTGGACCCCAATGGTCATGACGGTGCTCCAGACGACGGACGGCGGGACGGGCTGGTGTACGGACTGACGGCAAGAGTTCTACCAAGTCCCACCGACAGTCCGGTGCGGCGGGTGCCGCACCGGACGCGTTGTCAGTGGCGGCCCCTAGCGTCGTTCCCGTGTTCGGGCACCGGGTTCCGGACCGGGGAAGGGGAGAGCCATGTACCGGCAGGGGGACGTGCTGATCGTGCCCGTCGACGAGCGGGCCGTGCCCGTCCGGGCGAGGGAGGCGCGGAGCGAGCCGAGGGACGGCCGGGGCAGGCTCGTGCTCGCCTTCGGCGAGGTCACCGGACACGCCCACGCGGTCCCGGGGCCCGGCCGGCTGCTCCGGGAGCCGGGCCCGTACGGCCCGTTCCTGCTCGAACTCCCCGAGGGCGGGCGGCTGGTGCACGAGGAGCACGCGCCGATCGCGCTGCCCAGGGGCTGGTACCGGGTGGTGCGGCAGCGCGAGTACGTGCCGGGCGCGTACCGGATCGTGGCGGACTGAGAAGGCACCGGGACGGGGGCTCCGGCGGGACCCCGGCGGGGCTCCGGCGGGGCTCCGGCGGGACGCGGAAACGACAGGGACGGGATTCGGATGAGACTGAAGGAGCGGACGGACGTGGGGGACGGGGCGATGGACGAGGGCGGCGCGTACGGCGCGGGGGGAACGGCAGTGAAGGACGGCGACGCGTACGGCGCCGGGGGAGCGGCCGGGAAGGACGGCGACGCGTACGGCGGTGGGGGAGCGGCCGGGAAGGACGGCGACGCGTACGAGAAGTGGCGGGCCGTCGCGGCCGCCACCGGACCGGCCGACCGGACCGCCGTGGAGGCCGGGATCCGGCTGGCCTACGCCGCCGCCGGGCTGCCCGCTCCGGAGCGGGTGGTGTGGGCGGACTCGCCGTTCGCCGGGGTCGAGCGGGTCGCGGGCCTCGCCGACCGGGGCCGCTCGGTGCGGGAGGAGGTGCGGACCCTGCCCTGGGCGGAGGAGCGCCGCCGGCTCCACGACGCGCTCGGACCGGCCGGGTGGACGGCGCACTGGCAGGCGACCGGCGCCCGGCTCTGGGACCCGGCGCGGGCGCTCGCCGAGAGGATCAGGACCGGGATCCTGGACCGGCTCGGGGACCGGGAGGAGACCGGCGCCCTCACCGAACTCGCCGGGCGCGAGCTGCTGTACGAGGCCGTGCTCGGCCAGCAGGACGCCGCCTGGCTCGCCGCCTTCGACGGGCACGGCACGCGGCTCGCCGGGCTGGCCGCCGTCGCCGAGCAGGCCGGCTGGTGGTGGCCGTACGAGAAGGTCGCCGTCGTCTGCGAACGCCCCGTCGCACTGCACCGGGACGAGGCCGGCCGGCTCGACCGGGGCGACGGCCCCGCGCTCGCCCACCGGGACGGCTTCGCCCTCCACGCCTGGCGGGGCATGCCCGTGACGCCCGCCTTCCTGGCCGGGCTCACGGAGCTCACCCCGGAGCGGATCCGCGCGGAGGAGAACGCCGAACTCCGGCGCGTGATGCTGGAGTTCTACGGCTACGAGCGCTATCTCGACGCCTCCGGGGCCCGCCCCGAGGGCCGCGACGCGTCCGGCGTGCTGTGGCGGATCGAGCTCGGCGACGACGAGGACGTCGTCATGGTCGAGGTGGTCAACTCGACCCCGGAGCCGGACGGCAGCCACCGCACCTACTGGCTCCGCGTGCCGCCCGGCACCCGGACCGCCCGCGAGGGCGTGGCCTGGACCTTCGGCCTGGGCGCGGAGGCGTACGAGCCGCTCGTCCAGACCTGAACCGCCCGCCGCGGGTGCGCGGACGCCGCTCGGACGGAGAACCGCCGGTGGGGAGAACCGCTGGTACGGAGAGGTGAAGGGCGGCACCGGTCAGGAGTGGCGCCCGGGAGGCGGCGGCCCCGGGTGCTGGGATGTGCCCGCCGGAGCCACCGGCACCCCACCGTCGAAGGGACCGCCCGTGCCGCACCGCCCCGCGCCCGTCCTCCCGAACCGCGCCGCCCGCGCCGCCCGGCTGTTCGCCGGCACCGCCGTCCTCGGAGCGCTCCTCCTGGGCACCGCCGCCCCCGCGCTCGCCGCCGTGCCGGAGCGCCCCGCCGCGCGCGCCGCCGTCCGGGCCGAGGCCCCGGCGACGGTGACCGTCTCGGGCAGCGGCAGCGCCACCGCCGCCCCCGACCTGGCGATCCTCTCGGTGGGCGTGGAGGTCGCCAAGCCGACCGCGAAGGAGGCGATGGCGGCGCAGAACACCGCCGCGGAGGCGCTGCTCGCCGTGTTGCGCAAGGAGGGCGTCGAGGACCGGGACATCCGCACCGACAGCCTCTCCCTCAACCCCGTCTACACCCAGACGACCGGCGGCGAGTCCAAGGTGACCGGCTACCAGGCGAGCCAGAGCTTCTCCGTGAAGGTCCGGGAGATCGACCGGGCCGGGCAGGTCACCGGGGCGGTCAACGGCGCCACCGGAGACGCCGGCCGGGTCAACGGCGTCGTCTTCGACGTGGCCGACCCCAAGGAGCTGCGCGCCAAGGCCCGCGAGGCCGCCTACCGGGACGCGTACGAGAAGGCCTCCCAGCACGCCCGGCTGAGCGGCCACCGTCTCGGCCGGCTGGTCTCGCTGAGCGAGGGCGACTCGCTGCGGCCCGGTCACGGCACGATGCCGTCCCTGCCGGCCGACGAGCAGAGCGTCCCGCTCGCCCCCGGCGAGATCGAGGAGCAGGTCACCGTCTCGGCCGTCTTCGAACTCCTCTGAACCGCCCGCGCCGCCGGCTCAGGCCCCGGCCGCCGGGAGACCCACCTCGCGGTCGAGGGCCGCGTCCGCCCACTGGAGCATCGCCGCGCGGGGGAGGCCCCCGGCGTAGACCGTCGTCTGGACGGCGAGGCCGTCCAGATAGGCGGTGAGCCGCCAGGCGGCGCCGGCCGGGTCCGGGCAGGGGAACTCGCCGGCGGCGACCCCCTCCTCGATCACGGCGGTCAGCGCCCGCTTCCACTCCTGGTCGAGCGAGGAGGCGACCCGGCGCAGCTCCGGGTCGCGCAGTCCGGCCGCCCACGCCTCGATCCACAGCCGCCACCCCTTGGCCTGCCCGGTCGGGGCGTACCAGCGGACGGCGGCGCGCAGCCGCCGCTCGGCCGTCGAGCGGCGTCCGAGGATGCGGCGCAGCTGGGCGAGGTCGCCCTCGGCGGCGTGCCGGAAGGCCGCGGCGACCAGGTGTTCCTTGGTGGAGAAGTGGTAGAGCACCAGCGCGTTGCTGACGCCGAGGGCGGCGGCCACGTCGGCGATCCGGACGGCGGTGGCGCCCCGGGCCTCGATCTGCTCGACGGCGGCCCGGAGGAGTTCCTCGCGCCGCTCGGCCACGCTCAACCGCACTCTCGCCACGCCGAGCAGCCTACACAGCACATGCCCGAGTCATGATCGTCAACGGGCCGGGGGCGTCAGTACCAGCCGTACCGCTCCGCGATCACCGGCAGCCGCTCCGCCACCAGGGCGTGCGCCGCCGCGCGCGGCAGCGAGCCGTCGGCCTCCGCCCGGTCGAGCACCGAGCCCACCAGGGCCCGCATCGCGCTCCGTACCCGGGCGAAGGCCTGGTCCGCGTCGGCCTCGACGTCGCCGAAGAGCGTCCACCACCACCAGGCGTTGGTGCAGGAGTTGACCACCACGTCCGGCAGCACCGTCACCCCGCGCTCCGCGAGCGCCGCCTCGGCCTCGGGGAGCACCGGCATGTTCGCGGCCTCGGCGATCCAGCGCGCGGAGATCCGCTCCTGGCTCCGGGCGTCGATCGCGTACGAGACGGCCGCCGGCACCAGCACCTCCGCGTCGACGGCGAGCCAGGCGTCCCCGGGCTCCTCCCGGTCGCCGGGGCGCAGCGCCGCCCGGTCCACGGTGCCGTGCCCGTCCCGGGCGGCGATCAGCGCCTCCACGTCGAGCCCGTCCGGGTTCACGACCGTGCCGAGCACGTCGGCCACCGCGACGACCGTCAGCCCGGCCCGGGAGAGGAAGCGGGCGGTGGCCGCGCCCATGGTGCCGAAGCCCTGCACGGAGACCCGGGTCCCGGCGTGCGGCCGGCCGGCCCGGTCCAGCGCGACGAGCACCGACTCGGCCACGCCGAGCCCGCCGACCAGGGCGTCCAGGCCGATGCCGTCCACCTGGACGGCGAAGGCGTCCGCGAGCCGCTTCCGGGCCGCCGCCTCGTCCGGCAGGAGCGGGAAGACGGCCTGGACCGAGGAGTCGAGCCCGGCCTCGGCGACCGCGCGGTCCACCGTCTCCTGGGCGAGCCCGAGGTCCTCCCCGGTGGTCCAGAACCGCTCCACGTACGGCCGCATCGCCCGCAGGTAGCGGACCAGGACGCCGTACGCCTCGGGGGAGCGCGGATCGCAGTCGATGCCGCCCTTGGCCCCGCCCAGCGGCACGTACCGCGCGGTCGGGTCGTAGTGCAGGGCCTCCTTCATGGTCATCCCGCGGGCGAGACCGGCGACCTCCTCGGCCGTGCACCCCTCGCGCATCCGCAGCCCGCCGCTCGCCACGCCCCTGACCAGGCGGTCCACGACCAGATGGCCCCGGCGGCCGGTGACGTGGTCGGTCCAGGCGAGGGAGAGCAGCGGGGCGGCGGTCATGGGGTCCTCCGAGGCGGGTTACTGAACGTCGGTTCAGTATGGCCGACGGGGCGGGACGGTCACCGGTCCGGCCGCCCATAATGGAACGACCCCCAGAGATCAGGAGGTCCTGTGACCGGAACCGGCTCCGACCGTTCGCTGCGGGCCCGGCTGCGCGCCCTGCGGCCCGAGTCCTTCGGCGCCGAGCCCACGGGGGAGCGGCTGGCCCGCATCCACCGCTCGCCGCACTTCGCCGACGGCGTCTTCCAGAACCCCGAGAAGGCACGCCGAGGCCCCTCCGGCTCCACCGCCGACCTGATGAAGATCTACTTCGAGCGGGAGGCGCGCGCCCGCCGGGCCCCGGCCGGGGTGATCCCCGTCCACCCCACCACCGTGGCCGACCTGGCGCGTCCCGCCGCGAGCGGCCTGCGGATCACCTGGCTGGGCCACTCCAGCGTGCTCGCCGAGATCGACGGCGTGCGGATCCTCTTCGACCCGGTCTGGGGAGAGCGCTGCTCGCCCTTCGCCTTCGTCGGACCCAAGCGGCTCCACCCGGCGCCCGCGCCGCTCGCCGCGCTGGGGCCGGTCGACGTCGTCGTGATCTCCCACGACCACTACGACCACCTCGACCTGCCGACGATCAAGGCGCTGGCCTCCACGGACACCCTCTTCGCCGTCCCCCTCGGCGTCGGTGCCCACCTGGAGCACTGGGGCGTCCCGGCCTCCCGGCTGCGCGAGCTGGACTGGCGCGAGTCGACGGAGATCGGCGACCTCACCCTCACCGCCACCCCCGCCCGTCACTTCTGCGGCCGCGCCATCCGCAACCAGCAGCACACCCTCTGGGCCTCCTGGTCGGTCCGCGGCCCCCGCCACCGGATCTTCCACAGCGGCGACACCGGCTACTTCCAGGGCTTCGAGGCCATCGGCGCCGACCACGGCCCCTTCGACGTGACCATGATCCAGATCGGTGCCTACTCCGAGTTCTGGCCCAAGAACCACACGGGCTATACGCCGCTTCCCGGCGCGTGGCCGGACATTCACATGTCACCCGCGCAGGGCGTTCAGGCCCACCTCGACCTGCAGGGAGGTGGTCCGGGCGGGGTGATGCTGCCGATCCACTGGGCCACCTTCAACCTGGCTCCGCATGCCTGGGCGGAGCCGGGGGAGTGGACGAAGTACGAGGCTGAGGAGGCCGGCCAGGCGGTGGCGCTTCCCCGTCCTGGTGAGCCGTTCGAGCCTGCGGGGAAGCTGCCCGAGGAGCCGTGGTGGCGGGCTGTGTCGCATCCGATCGCGCATCCGTGGCGTCGCCCCCGGCCTGCTGAGGTCGTTGCCGAGCCGCGCAGCGACGATCTCGACCTCGCGCGCGAGCGGTGACGTCGATCGGGGACGACCTTGCCGAGGTCGTGCGGATGTTGGAGCGTCTCCCGTCCGAAGGGCGCGACCGTGTGTTGCGGGCATGGGACGGGGAACCTCGCAGAGAGCAAGCGGCCGTCGTCCAGCGGTTCAGACCCTTGCCGACCGCGCAGGACCCGTCGCGAGTTGTGGTCCGACCGCGCATCGTCGATCGCTGAACTGCAGTTTCGTGCGGATCTTCCGAATTCTTGGCGGTTCGTGGGTGTCGGGATGTGCCCCTCCAGCAGTCGGCCGGCGGAGGCGGTCGGGCAAGGCATGATCGAGTTCTCTGGGGACTGGTGTGGTGTGAGGGCTTGGCGGACCGATCCGACGTTCGCGATGTGCCGGGCGCTGGTGGACGGAGCGGATCCGGCCTCGTTCGCGGGAGGCGCGTTCGATGTGCGGGCGGTGGTAGCCGGCATCCGATCCGGGGCCTACAGCAGGTTGCTCCTCGACGCCGTCCCGTAGGGGAACTTCCCTCACGGCGACGATGTCCGGGAGGCCGTTCACCTGCTGCACACCGGCGAGGACCTCGCTGGCCACGCGACGGGCGTGCTGGGGGGCCTGTGTGCCAACGACAGTCGGGCCGCCGCCCTCGCCGTACCGTTCCTGATCTCCATCGCCACTGATGCCCACCACCCACACCGTGCCGCCGCCTACGCCCTGGCCACCGCCACCGCCACCGCCGCCGACCCCGACCACACGGTCCGAGGTCCGGCCTGCCGACCGACGCGTTCCGCGAGCCGGTCAGGGCTTCCTGTAGACCTCCGGGACGTACCATCCGCCAGTATCGAGAGGGGCCTCCTCGGTCGGCCGGTTCGACACGAGGCGGCGCCGCAGGTGCCGGCCGTCCGGGCCGTGCCGCGCGTAGTGGTCGAGCAGCAGGTCGTGGCCGAGGTCGTTGTTCAGGTCACGCCAGACCGCGTGGACGTGCTGGCCCGCGGCGACCGCGTTGTCGGCCTCGACGAGCAGGTCACGCGAGGAGATCCGGTAGTAGTGGGCGGTGTTCGCCCCGCGTCCGCCCGCCCAGGCGAAACGGAGCTCGTGCGGGTCGGCCGCGAGGACCTGCTCGCGGTACTGCCGGGACAGCTCGTCGGGACCGGTCTCCACGTAATAGAGGAGGAGGTCGCGTACGGCATCGAGCTGCTCACCGGTCAGGTCCGCGCCGCTGATGCCCGACGGGTCGGCCTTCACGAAGCGCAGCCGCTCGCGGTCCTCGTCGGTCGTCTCGTAACCGACGATTCCGAGGTCGACCCAGTCCGGCCATTCCTCGGCGCCGACGTAGGGCACTTGACGGGTGACGAAGTCGGCGGGCGCCACGTCGTGGATGACGGCCTGCTCCTGGGCGTCGGGGGAGAGCGAGTGCAGGACCGAGAGGGCACGGCGCTCGTTCTCACCCAGCGCGTCCAGCACGCCGGCGTCGACGGGCTGCGCCCCCATCGCGAGCGGCGTGACGGTGAGGTAACGCTGGGCGACGATGGTGTAGTTGAGGGAGAGGTGGTGGCCGATCACCCGCCAGCCCCACGTGTCCTCGAAGCCGGGCCGTCCCCAGAAACTGAACCAGTAGCCTTCGGGGTCGCGGAAGTTGCCGGCGAGGACGCCGAAGCCGCGCTCCACCACCTCGAGTTCGCGCAGCAGGTTCTCCGTGGCCATCACGGACAGAGCCTGACTGTAGCCGCGCATGCTGAGGCCGGCCTTGAGCAGCGAGTGCGCGATGACCTTCTGGTGTCGGTCGAGCGCGTGCAGCGGGACGCCGGCTCGGTCGGGCTTGGGGATGAAGTCCCAGTCGACACGGCCCGGAGCGTCCATGTCGGGCACGATCGCGGCGGCCTTGAGGTCGGGGCGGAGCGAGTCGAGCAGCGCCCAGGTGGCGAAGAGCATCCGTTTGATGGTGACGGGTGCCTCGTAGGTCACGGGGCCGGGCGGGGAGCCGCCGGGGTCGGGCAGGTGCTTCATGGTTCCTTCCTCAGTCGCTGAGCACGGCGAGCAGGTCGCAGTGGACGACGGCGCCGCGGTCGAGCCGGGCCGCGATCGCCTGCCGGGCGGGGCGGCGGGCGGGGTCGGGGAACATCGCCAGCCACTCACGGTTGAGTGCCTCGCGGTCGAGGGGGTCGGCGAGGTGGAACGTCATCTTGAGGATGTCGTCCGTCGTGCCGCCGAGCTCGGCCATCAGGGCACGGACGTGCGCGAAGACGTGCGCGAACTGCTGGTCGGCGTCGGGTGCCATCTCGCCGGTCACCGGGTCGCGGCCGGTGAGGGCGCCGGTCGCGACGAACGGGCCGATCCGGCTGGCGGCCGGGATCGGGTTGGCGTGACGGAACCCGGGGAGGTCGATGCTGGTGCGGATGCTCATGGCGGCTCAGCCCTCCGCGATGACGCGGTTCTCGATGTGACCGAGCCCCTGGATCTCCGCGCGGACGACGTCGCCGACCTTGAGGAACTCACCCCGCATCGCGCCGATGCCCGCGGGCGTGCCGGTGGCGAGGATGTCGCCGGGCATGAGGGTGAAGACCTGCGAGAGATAGGCGATCTGCTGGTAGATGTCGTGGACCATGTCGTTCGTCGGCCAGTCCTGGCGGACCTCGCCGTTGACGCTGAGGGTCATCCGCAGGTCGTGGGGGTCGGCGATCTCGTCGTCGGTGGTCAGCCACGGACCGATCGGACCGTGGGTGTCGAACGACTTGCCGAGCGTGAACGTCGGCGACTTCTTCTGCAGCCAGTCGCGGACCGATACGTCGTTGGTGACGAGGTACCCGGCGATGACCGACCGGGCGTCCTCGACGGGGACGTGCTTGCAGCGTCGGCCGATCACCACGCCGAGCTCGATCTCGTAGTCGAGGGCGTCGGACAGGCCGGGCTTCACGATCCCGTCGTAGGGGCCGGCGATGCAGGAGACCTGCTTGTTGAACCACATCTGGTTCTCCGGTATCGGGATGCCCGCGGCGCGCGCCTCCTCGGCGTGCTCCTTGTAGTTCATGCCGATGCCGAGGTACTTCTGCGGGTGGTCGATCGGGGCCTCGAGGACCACGTCGGCCAACGCGTGCGAAGGGCCGCCGGCCGCGAGGATCTCGTGCCTCAGCGACGGCAGTACGGGCAGGATCGACCGCAGTGACGTGCCGCCGACGACATCGGAGATGTCGGTGACCCGGTCGCCGTCGACGCGGCCCAGCCGGGTCGGTCCCTCCGGGGTGTGGAAGCGTGCGATCTTCACTGCTGTTCCTCCTGGGCGATCCTGTCGAGGCCGGCCTTCTCCTCGGCGGTGGGGGTCCAGACGTGCTCGCCGTCCGGGGTCATCTGGAAACTCACGAAGCGCCAGGCGCCGTCCTCGCAGCGCCGCAGCACCTGGATCACCTGGCCGGCGACCGTGCGCTCGGAGCCGTCCGGACTGCCGAGGCGGTTGACCAGGCGGCCCGTCACGATGGCGACGTCGCCGATCAGACGGATGACGAGCTCGCCGCGGGCGGCGTCCCTGTAGGGCGCGCGGGTGGCGACGTGCTCCAGGAGCTGGGCCTTCGTGTGGGTCAGGCCGGGCGCGTGGGTGTGGATCAGCGAGTCGTCGTACAGGTCGCGCAGCGCGTCGAGGTCGACCTCCCGCAGCGCCCGCTGACGGCGCTCCTCCACTTCGAGGATCGCCGCGCGCGTGGTCTCGTCCGCGAGGATCACCGGGGCGACGGTCATGCCTTGGCTCCGTACTCGTGGAGGTCGTCGGTGCGGTAGCCCGTCGCCTCGCCGGCCTCGAAGCCGGGGCGGGGCGAACCCACCAGGGCGTGGTACTTGCTGAAGATCGCGTCGGCCTCCGCGAGCGGGAGAACCTCTTCCACGTCGGTGAAGGGGGCGCCTCCGATGCGCTCGGCGACCATGCGGCGGATGACTTCGTAGCCTTCGCCGCGCATGTTCATCACGATCCGGTTGACGCCTTCGCGGCGGGCGGCGTCGTAGGCGACGAAGGCCGTGTGCGGGTCGTCCGGGGTCTCGGCGAGCTTCTGCACGACAACGCGGGCGTCGAGCATCGCCTGGGTGATGCCGTTGCCGCCGCGGGGGTACATCGCGTGGGCGGCGTCGCCGAGCAGGACGACCCGGCCGTCGACCCAGTTGTCGAGCGGGTCGTGGCGGATCAGGGGGAAGAGGTAGACCTCGCGGGCCTCGCGCATCATCCGCCGGATGTCGAGGAAGGGCAGCTCGACGGTGTCGAAGAGCGGGATGACCTCGCTGATGTCGCCGACCTGGTTCCAGTCCTCGATGGTCTCCTCGCCGTTGGTCTCGGCGACCCAGTTGACCAGGGTCTTGCCGGTGCCCTCGAAGTCGTCGGCGATGGGGTAGACGATCAGCGAGGCGATGTCGGGGTCGCCGATGTGCAGGATCGTGTGGCCGTTGCGGAAGGGTTCCATGACCGTGGTGCCGCGCCACATGGTGATGCCCGAGAAGTGCGGCTCGGAGAGCGCGGGGAACATCTGCTTGCGGATGGCGGACTTGATGCCGTCGGCGGCGATGACCGCCTCGTGGCGCACCTGCTCCGTGCGGCCGTCGGCGTGCCGGAGGCCGAGGGTCACGCCGGTCTCGTCCTGCGCGTAGCCGGTGACACCGGCGCCGAGGCGGATCGCGTCCGCGCCGAGCCGCTCGAGCGCGACCTTGTAGAGCAGCATCTGGAGGGTGCCGCGGTGCACGAAGCGCTGCTCGTGCAGGTAGCCCATGTGCACGCCGCACTTCTCGGCGTAGATCTCCTGGCCGAAGTGGTTGTAGAAGATCGAGTCCTCCGCGTCGACGGAGATCGCGCGGAACTCCTCGAGCAGGCCGAGGTCGTCGATCTCGGCGGTGCCGACGGTCTTGATGTCGACGCCGACGCCGAGCGGCCTGAGTTCGGGCACGACCTCGTAGACGGTCGGGCGGAAGCCGCTCTGGTGCAGGCGGAGCGCGGTGAGCAGGCCGGCCGGTCCGGCGCCGATGATCGCGACGTCGAGATCGGTGGTGGTCATGTCGTTGTCCTCGTCGTGTAAGGGGATGGGGGTCAGGAGGCCGGAGCGGAGAGCTCGGCGAGGAAGCCCGTGGTGGCCTCCCGGGCACGCGCGGCGCTGCGCGCGTGGTAGGCGATCCGTGCGGGCTCGGGGGAGTCGGCGGCCTTCGGACTGGTGAAGGCGTGGGTGGTGCCGCCGTAGAGGTGGAACTGGTGGTCGAGCCCGGCGGAGCTCAGGTGTTCTTCGAGCCGGCGTCGCATGGCGGGCGTCGCCATCGGGTCGTCGGCGCCGATCATCAGCAGCACGGAGGCCGACCCCGGAGTACTCCAGTCCTGATCGAGCAGGTCGAGCCCGGGGTGCACTGCGGCGACGCCGGCGACGACGGCTCCGGTGCGGAGGTACTCGAGCGCCGAGGAGCCGCCGAAGCAGTAACCGAGGAGGGCCAGTGGGCGGCCGGTGAACTCCGACTGCCCGTCGAGCGCCGCGTGGGCGGCGGCGACGCGCCCCAGCCACCGGTCACGGTCCTGGGCCATGGCGCCGATCAGCGGTCCGATCTCGGTGCGGGAGGAAGGCGTGGACCGCTCGCCCCACAGGTCGGCCAGAAACACCGGATGTCCGGCCTCGGCGAGCCGGGTGGCGTTGCCGATCATCTCCTCGCTGATGCCGAAGGCGTCGTGGAGGAGCAGGACCGCCACGGCCGAGGAGGTGTCGGCGGCTCGCTCCCGAGGTGCCACCACCTGGCCCAGCATGCGGGTCCCTTCGTGGTGGTACTCGACGTCACGGCTGGTGGTGCGGGTCACGGTTCCTGCCTCTCTGAGGATGCGTGGTGGTGTGCGCCACACGATGAGCCGAAACCGTAGAGGGAATCGTGTACGATTTCAACCACGATTTGAGTTGCTACAGGTCTTGCGTTACAGGCGATTGTGTATATGGTTTCGCACACGATCCTGAAGTGATCGGCTTCATAGCCCCGTACGTACCAGCCAGGGAGCGCCCCGATCCCATGTCCGAGATGCACACGGCCGCCCGGCCGACCACCGGCCTGACAGCGCCGCCCACACCGGTCCCCGCCTCCGTGAAGCGCAACGGCGGCGTGGTCTCGTTCGCCTCCCGCTTCGCCGTCATCGGCGTCTGGATCGCGCTCGCGGTCCTCTTCGCGGTCCTCCGGCCCGACACCTTCATGACGTCGGGCAGCTTCAAGGTGATCTTCGGCAGTCAGAACCAGGCGGCGCTCGTCTTTCTGACCGCCGCCCTGCTCTGCACGATCATCGTCGGCGAGTTCGTCGACATGTCGGTCGCCTCCAACTTCGGGCTCGCGGCCATCATGCTGACGATCCTCCACGTCAACCACGGGTGGGGCGTGGGAGCGGCGGCGCTCGCCTCGCTCGTCCTGTCCACCGCGGTGGGTGCCGTGAACGGCTGGCTGGTGGTCAAGGTCGGCGTCAACACCATCGTGGTGACGCTCGGCATGGGCACCTTCCTCCTCGGGATCGCGCTGTGGGTCTCCGACCTGATGCCCGTCAGCGGTCTCCCCACGGATTTCAAGGACATCGCGCTCCAGCCGGTCGCCGGCCTTCCGATCAGCTTCTTCTACGGGCTCGCGCTCATGCTCGTCTTCGCCTATGTCCTGCACTTCACGCCGCTGGGCCGCACCATGCGGTTCGTCGGTGAGAACCGTGAGGTCAGCCGGCTGGCCGGCGTTCGCGTCACGAGGGTCCGCATCGGGGCCTTCACGACCGGGGGGCTCATCGCGGGCGTGGGCGGTGTGCTCTCCGCCGCGGCCACCGGCGGTTTCGACCCGAACGTGTCGCAGAGCTACCTGCTGCCGATCTTCGCGGCGACGTTCCTCGGCACGGCGATCCTGCAGCCGGGGCGGTTCAACCCGATCGGCACCCTCATCGCCGTCTTCTTCCTGGGGACCGGCGTGCTCGGGCTCCAGCTCCTGGGCGCGACCTCGTGGGTCACGAGCGTCTTCTACGGCGGCGTCCTCGTCGTCGCCGTCACCATCTCGACCGTGCTGCGCAACCGCTCGCGCTGATCACCCGCCGGCCGCTCTCCCGCACCAGCGGCACCCCCGTCACCGCGTCATTCTCAGCAAACACCGGAGTTTCGCCATGAGATCTGCACGTCCCGCCTCTCGTCGGCGCGTCCGCGCCTGGACCGCAGCCGCAAGCGTCACCCTCCTCGCCGGTTCCCTCGCCGCCTGCGGCGGTGAAGCGGAGGCCCCCGCGTCCACAGGCGCCGACGGCTCGGTTTCCGCGGTCGGCGACAAGTCGGCCGCCGCGATGAAGCCGCTGGACGCCTACCCCGTCCCGACGGAGAAGCTCGACGACGTCGACTCCGTCGCCGGCAAGACGATCTTCTACGTCCCGATCACCAAGCAGGCGCCGCAGTTCACCACCACCGAGAAGACCCTGGCCGCGGCCGCCGAGGCCGTGGGCCTCCGCCTCCAGGTCTGCGACGGCAAGGGCACGCCGACCGACATCGGTGGCTGCATCGGCCAGGCGACGGACGCCAAGGCCGCGGCCATCATCGCGGACGCCATCCCGTACGCGCTGGCGGCCAACGGCCTCGACACCGCGCAGAAGGCCGGCATACCGGTCGTCATCAGCAACCAGGTGCCCGACCCGTCCCACCCGGCCTCCAAGACGCTCACCTGGGTGCCCGTCCCCGGGAGCGAGCAGCAGATCCGTCTCTTCGACTGGATCGTCTCGGACTCCCAGGGCAAGGCCAACATCCTGATCAACCAGAGTTCCGACGGCCCGTCGCCCGCCCGCTACGTCGCCGACGGCAAGGCCGCGCTGCAGAAGAGCTGTCCCGGCTGCAGGCTGACGACCAACAAGGTCACGTCCTCCAACTTCGCGCTCATCCCGTCCTCGACCAGCGCCGTACTGCTGAAGGACCCGACCATCACCTACGTCGACTCGCAGTTCGAGCAGTACCTGCAGCCGACCCAGGGCGGTGTCCAGCAGACATCCCGCACGGACGTCAAGGTCGTCACCGGCTCCGCCTCCCTCGGCGGCATGAAGGCCCTCAAGTCCGGCTCTCTGTCGGCCGTCACGGCCCAGGCCGCGGCCTTCCAGGGCTGGGTCGACACGGACGCGGCGCTGCGCCTGATCCTCGGCCGGCCGGTGCCGGAGTACGCCATCCCGACCCGTCTGTTCACGAAGGACAACATCGGCGACGTCCAGCTGACCGAGGAGGCCGAACTCTCCGGCGAGTGGTTCGGCCCGGCGACCTTCACCGACGACTTCAAGAAGCTGTGGGGCGTCGCGTGAGCGGGGACCACGACCAGGCTCCGGCAGGGCAGGCGGTTCTCCCGCAGGCCCCCCGGCTCGCCGTCGAGGACGTCACCATGACCTTCGGCAGCGCCGTGGTCCTGCGCGACGTCGCCATGGACGTGCGTCCCGGAGAGATCCACGCCCTCATCGGGCAGAACGGGTCGGGCAAGTCCACCCTCGCGAAGATCCTCACCGGCCTCTACCGCCCCGACCCCGGCAGCCGTGTCACGGTCGACGGCGTCGACCTGGACCTCCCCATCCGTCCCGACGAGTCCCGTGCCGCAGGAGTCGCGGTCGTGCACCAGAACCTCGGCCTCGTACCGGACGCCACCGTGCTGGAGAACACCCGGCTCGGCCGGTTCAAGGGTTCGCGCTTCCTTCGCCGGATCGACTGGAAGGCCGAGGCCGCGGCGACGCAGGCCGTCTTCGAACGACTCGGTTCGCACCGCATTCCGCTCGACACCAAGGTCGCGGATCTGCACGAGGACGAGAAGGCGGTCGTCGCGATCGCCCGTGCGGTACAGGACCTCGAGGACGGCCGCGGAATCATCATCTTCGACGAGTCGACGCGTGCCCTCGGCCGTGAGGCGCTCGAACGCTTCTACGTCCTGCTCGACCGCATCGTCGCGACCGGCACCTCGGCCCTCCTCATCACGCACCGCCTGGAGGAGGTCGTGGAGGCCGCCGACCGGGTCACCGTGCTTCGCGACGGCGGGATCGTCGTGGCCGGCAAGGACGTCGAGGGCATGACGAAATCCGACCTCGCTCACCTCATGCTCGGGCGCGAGGTCGAGGGCCTCGAACACCGCACGGCGACCGACGCCGCGCACGACGCCGAACCCGTCGTGGTCGACCGCCTCGCGGGACGCCACGTGCGCGAGCTGTCCCTGCGCATCCGACCCGGTGAGGTCGTCGGCGTCACGGGCCTCGCCGGATCGGGACACGACGACGTCCCCTACCTGATCAGCGGCGTCAGCGAGGCGAAGGGCGGCACCGTGACTCTGCCCGCGGGGCAAATCTCGCTCACGGGCCTGACGCCGGCCTCGGCGATCAAGAGCGGCATCGCGCTCGTCCCGGAGGGCCGCGAGTCGGCCGGTCTCGTGGGAGGGATGACCGTGACGGAGAACATCTCCTTCCCGCAGACCTGCACCGCGAGCGCCGCCGGCACGGTGCGGCCGCTGCGGAGCGAAACCGAGAAGCAGCTGGCGACCGAATGGATCGAGCGCCTCGACGTGCGCCCCCCGTGGCCGCACGCCGTGCTCAAGAACATGAGCGGGGGCAACCAGCAGAAGGTGCTCCTGGCCAAGTGGCTGGCGACCGACCCGGCACTGCTGGTGCTCCACGAACCCACCCAGGCCGTCGACGTGGGCGCGCGCAAGACCATCGTCGAGGCGGTCCGCGGGGCCGCTCACGAGGGCCGCGCCGTTCTCGTCGCCAGTTCCGACGAGAACGAGCTCGCGCTGCTGTGCGATCGCGTCCTCGTCTTCAACGACGGCGTCGTCGGACATGAGCTCACGGGTGAGCTCACACCGCACGACATCGTCCAGACCCTTTACACCGACAGCTCGCGCACCAAGCTGCGCGAGCGCACCTCGCAAGGAGCGTCATGACGGTCGTCGACATCAACATCCACCACCTGCCCGAGGACCTCTTCACCAACGAGAAGATCCTCAACGGCTTCCTCAACAGCGCGCCGCGCGGCTTCGGCGAGATCGCCAGCGTCATCACCATGGAGGACGGCAAGAAGCAGCTGGTCCTGGAGAAGCCGAAGGGCTACCCCAACCTCAACTATGTCGAGGGCGACTACTCGACCGAGGCGAAGCTGAAGGCCATGGACGACGCCGGCGTCGACTACGGCATCATGCGGGTCCCGGTCTGGCAGGAGTGGCTCGGCCTCGAGACCTGCAAGGCGGTCAACGACAACGCCGCCAAGATCGTCGCCGAGTCCCATGGCCGCCTCTTCTCGACCGCCTGCGTCCCGCCGTGGGGAGGAAAGGAGAACGTCTACGAGCTCGAGCGCTGCCTCGACAACGGCGCCGTGGGCGTCCAGCTCGCCTGCCACTACGGCCAGGTCTACCTCGACGACGAGGCGTTCAAGCCCTACCTCAAGGTGCTGAACGACAAGAAGGTCCCGGTCATCGTCCACCACACGCCGCTCCCGGTGGAGTGGAAGTCGGTCATCGACTACCAGAACTTCCGCCGTGAGTACGGCCGCATCATCGACCAGGGCATCGCGGTCGGACGTGAGCTCTTCAGCGGCATGTTCGACGAGTTCCCCGACCTCAAGTTCACCCACACCATGCTGGGCGGCAACTGGTTCGCGGCCACGGCCCTGCTCACCCCGCACGCCCCCAAGGCCGGCGAGGCGATGCAGCGCCTGTCGACGACCGGTGGCGACAAGATCAAGCAGTACCTCGAGAACAACATCTTCTTCGACCTCACCCACCCGCACTCGTGGGGCAAGGTCCAGGTCGAGGCGGCACTGCAGATCAACGGCGCCGACCACTACATGTTCGGCTCCTCGTTCCCCGTCTTCCGCTCCTGGATGAGCCAGGGCGTCGACTTCGTCAAGAACGAGCTCGACATCAGCGACGCCGATCGCGAGGCCGTGCTCTACGGCAACGCCAAGAAGATGTTCAACCTCCCGATCTGACCCGCACCGGAACAGAGTGAGATCATGAGCGCCACACCCGACGAGGACATCGACGGCTTCTTCACGACCGCCCGCACGACGGGCCGTGAGGAGACGGTCGAGCTCACCGACGAGAGCTACCGCACCTTCCTGCCCGACCTCGACGACCCCCAGCTGGCCGAGGTCCGCGGGATGACCTACGAGGAGTTCGCCCAGGACCGCTACCGGGCGCCCTTCCTGCGCGACCTCCTCGTCCACTGGGACGGCCTCTACCGTGAGCCGTTCGTCGGGGTGACCTCCGACGGCGCGGTGCGCCAGGGGCTCTACGCCCTGCCGGACACCGCGTCGCCGGGCACCGGGAGCGAGCCCGTCGAGGCGGCCCGCCGCCTCCTCGCGATGCTCACTCCCGGTGAGCTCGACGCGGTGCGCCATGACATCGACGCACCCCAGTGGCGGGCGTGGAGCAACCCCGAGTTCATGGTCTACCGCGTGGGACTGCGGATGGAGGTCCTGACCGACGACAAGACGGCGGCGATCCACGACGTCCTCCGCGCGTCGCTGAGCGCCGACGGCTACGCCAGGGTTTCGGGTGCGATGGAACTCAACGGCTATCTGGGCGAACTGGCCGGCCTGCCCACGATCATGAACCGCCACAGCTACTGGTTCTCGGTCTTCGGCGACCCGTCCACAGACGTGCGGGGCGAGCCGTGGGGCTGGCAGCTCTTCGGCCACCACGTGGCCCTCAACTTCGTCTCCGTGGGGGGCCGGCACGTCATCGCACCGGTCTTCCTCGGAGGCGAGCCCGCGCTCGTGAACGACGACGAGGCCGGCGTCCACGAGCCGCTCTTCACGACGCGGGAGCGGCTCGCCCTCGAACTGGCCGGCTCCCTCAAGGGCGTTCAGCGTGACCGGGCCGTCGTCTTCGGGTCTGTCCTCGACCCGGCGATGCCCGAAGGGCGACTGCACCCCGCCGACGAGCGGCACGTCGTGGGCGCGTTCCGTGACAACCGGGTGGTTCCGTACGAGGGGATCCCGGCGAGCGAACTCGACACCGCCCAACGCGATCTGCTGCGCCGCATCGCCGCCGACTGCCTCGACCTGCTGGTGGAGGAACAGCGCGAAGTCACGCTGGCGGAGTACGACGCGCACGTCGACGAGACGTGGTTCTCCTGGTACGGCGCGACGGACGGCTCGCAGCCGTTCTACTTCCGGGTGCACAGCCCGGTGCTGATCGCCGAGTTCGACCACCACGCCGGCGTGTGGCTGACCAACAGGCTGCCCGCGCGGTTCCACGTGCACACGACGCTCCGGCACCCCAACGGCAACGACTACGCCAAGGCGCTCATCGCCCGGTGGCGCGAGCGCGGCGAGTGACCCGTGCCCCGTTCAGAACCGCTGGTCGGGCAGGGTGGCCTCGTACTTGGTGACCGCCTCGATGGTGTTGATCTCGTGCTGTTTCGCGGCCGCCTCGACGGCCTCGGCCGACGCGCCCGACTCGATGAGCTGGAGGATGCCCTCGTGCTCGGCGATCGCGGCCTGGGCGCGGCCGGGGGCGTACCAGAAGGCCGACCTGCGGACGATCTCGAGCCGGGCCCATTCGTTGTCGACTATGTCGACGAGGCGGCGGTCGGGGCAGCGGCACGCGAGCAACCGGTGGAACTCCCGGTTGAGCCGGCCGAAACGAGCCGGATCGAAGCCGGCGAGCGCCTCCTCCATCTGCCGGTTCAACGTGTGGGCCGCCGTCAGGTCGGCCCTGGTCAGATGGGGCGCCGACAGTGCCGTGGCGTAGCCGCCGAGGCGCGCGACGATCTGCAGGCCCCGCTGCCACGCGTCGGTGTCGAACGTCGCCACCAGCGCACCGACGTTGGGCACGATCTCCACCCAGCCCTCGGCCTCGAGCCGGCGCAGCGACTCGCGCCACGGCACCGAGCTGATCCCGTGCTCGCGCACGAGCTGGTCGATGACCAGGCGGTGCCCGGGTCCGTAGGTGCCGTTCATGATCCGTTCCTTGAGGATCATGAATGCCTGCTCAGCCTTGCTCGCCATGAAGGCGATCCAACCACAATTCCGTACACGATGTGGGAGCGAGCCCTCCTTTGAACACCACACCCGTCTCTCACCTGTCCCCGGCGCTGCGGGCGAAGCTCGCGACGGCGCCCGTCGCCGGGCTCTCGGCCCAACTGCGCCGCAAGGGCCTCGAAGGCGTCTTCGTCGACGGCGTCCGTCCCTTGGCGGCGGGACAGAAATTCGTGGGCACCGCCCGGACGCTGCGTTTCGTCCCCTTCCGCGAAGACCTCTTCAGTAGCCACGGCGGCGGCTACAACGCGCAGAAGCGCGCCTTCGACTCCGTGGAGGAGGGCGAGGTCCTCGTCATCGAGGCCCGCGGCGAGAAGGGATCGGCCACGCTCGGAGACGTCCTCGCGATCCGCGCCCATGCCCGCGGCGCCGCGGCCATCGTGACCGACGGCGGGGTGCGCGACGCCGAGACGGTGGCCGCCATAGGCATCCCCGTCTTCACGGCAGGGCCGCACCCCGCCGTACTCGGCCGCAAGCATGTCCCGTGGGACGCCGACCTCACCATCGCGTGCGGCGGTGCCACCGTGCAGCCCGGGGACATTCTCGTCGGTGACGCCGACGGGGTCGTCGTGATCCCGCCGGGGATGGCGGAGGAGATAGCCGACGCCGCCATAGCCCAGGAGGCGGAAGACGGCTGGATCGCCCGCAAGGTGGCCGAGGGGCACCCCGTCGAGGGGCTCTTCCCGATGAACGCGCAATGGCGGGCGAGGTACGAGGCCGAACGCTCCGCCCGGACGGAAGCGGCGCCGTCGGACACCGGGCGGGCCACCTCGTGACCCGGACCCGGACCCGGCCGGCACAGGCCGTGAGCAAGTCGCGGATCGCCTACGAATGGATCCGGGAGCGGATCACGTCCGGGGCTTTCGGTCCCGGCTACCGCCTCGTCCTGTCGACACTCGCCGCCCAGCTCGGCATGAGCGTGGTGCCGGTCCGCGAGGCCATCAGCCACCTCACGGCCGAGGGCCTGGTGACCTTCGAGCGCAACGTAGGAGCGAGCGTCTCCATGGTCGACCCGGACCGTTACATCCACACGATGCAAGTCATCACCGTGCTCGAAAGCGCGGCGACGGCGCTCTCGACGCCCCACCTCACCCGGCCGGACCTGGCGCGCGCCCGGGAACTCAACACGGCGATGCGCGGCGGGATCGGCGACTTCGACTTCCGGCGCTTCAGCGCGCTCAACCAGGAATTCCACCGCACCCTCTACTCCAGGTGCCCCAACCCCCGGCTCCTCGAGATGGTCGACGCGGAGTGGTCCCGGCTGGGCCACCTGCGCGACTCGATCTTCGGGCTCGTCCCTCACCGGCCCCGGGAGTCCGTGTGCGAACACGACGCCCTGCTCGACCTCATCGAGGAGGGCGGGACGCCCGACCGGATCGAGCAGGCCGTGCGACGGCACCGCACCGGCTCCCTCGACGCCTTCCGCACCCACCACACCCCCGGCGCCCACGGCCCCCATCGCGGCGACCGAGTCGACCAAGGAGCCTGACCTTGCTTCCCGACCAGACCCTCGCCGACCTCGCCGCCGAACTCGAGCGCGCGCACGCCGATCGCGCCGTGCTGCCACGCATCACCGCCCGGTACCCCGAAGCGACCGTCGAAGACGCGTACGCCGTCCAAGGGCTCTGGCGCGACCGGCGGATCGCGGCCGGCCGCCGCCTCGTCGGCCGCAAGATCGGTCTCACGTCCAAGGCGATGCAGGCGGCGACGGGCATCTCCGAACCGGACTACGGCGTGATGTTCGACGACACCGTCCGGGACAACGGCGCGGTCGTGCCGTTCGACGAGTTCTCCAACGTACGCGTCGAAGTCGAGCTCGCCTTCCTGCTCAAGGCGCCGCTGGAGGGCCCCCACTGCACGATCTTCGACGTGCTCCGCGCGACGGAGTACGTCGTCCCGGCGCTGGAGATCCTCAACTCCCACCTGGAACTCGAAGGACGCACGATCGTCGACACCATCGCCGACAACGCCGCCTACGGGGGCCTGGTGCTCGGCGGCACCCCCCTCGCCCCCGACGCGGTCGACCTCCGCTGGATCTCCGCGCTGCTCTACCGCAACGAGACGATCGAGGAGACCGGCGTCGCCGCCGGTGTGCTGAACCACCCCGCCACGGGCGTCGCGTGGCTCGCCAACAAACTCCACCAGCACCACACCGGGCTCGACGCAGGCGAGCTGGTCCTGGCCGGCTCCTTCACCCGACCCCTGTGGGTGTCACGCGGAGACTCGGTGCTCTGCGACTACGGAACGATGGGAACGATCTCGTGCAGCTTCCGGTGAACCTCCCGGCGACCTTCCGCGAGGCGCTCGCCGCCTCCGACCGCCCCCTGATCGGCATGTGGGTGTGCAGCGGCAGCCCGCTCGTCGCCGAGATCTGCGCGGGCAGCGGCCTCGACTGGCTGCTGATCGACATGGAGCACGGGCCCAACCAGCTCGAATCGGTGCTCGCGCAGCTCCAGGCGGTCGCCGCCTACCCGGTCAGCCCGCTCGTCCGCGCACCGGGCCTGCTGCCGGTCATGATCAAGCAGATCCTCGACCTCGGTGCCCAGAACATCCTGCTGCCGATGATCGACACCCCGGAGCAGGCCGAGGCCGCGGTGCGGGCGGTGCGCTACCCGCCGCGCGGCGACCGCGGCATCGGATCGGCTCTCGCGCGGTCGGCCCGATGGAACCGCGTCGACGACTACCTCGCCGACGCCGACGACCACGTGTCGCTCTTCGTCCAGATCGAGTCGATCACCGCCGTCGGGAACGCCGCCGAGATCGCCGCCGTCGACGGCGTCGACGGCGTCTTCGTCGGCCCGTCCGACCTCGCCGCGTCGATGGGCCTGATCGGCCGGCAGACCCACCCCGACGTGCTGGCCGCGGTCCGACGCGCCTTCGAGTCCGTCCGCGGCGCCGGCAAGCCCGTCGGCGTCAACGCCTTCGACCCGGCCGTCGCATCGGCCTACCTCGAGGACGGCGCGTCGTTCGTCCTCGTCGGCGCCGACGTCGCCCTGCTCGCCCGAGGCTCCGAAACCCTGACCGAGCGATTCATCGCCACGCCCGGACCCGACCGCGCCGACAAGTGAAGGAGCACCTCTTGTCCCTCCCCCGGAACCCCGACCGCCCCCGAGGCCAGAGCCGTTCCGGCGGCCCACGCCGCCGACCGCCACGCCAGGTCGAGGTCGTCGACGTCACGCCGCTGACCTCCCGCATGGTGGCGGTGCTGTTCGCCGGCGATGCCCTCGCCGGCTTCGCCGAGCCCGCCCCGACAGCGCACATCAAGCTCTTCCTGCCCGACGCCGAGGGCGACGTCGCGCGCCCGGTGGTCGGTCCGGACGGCCGCCTCGCTTGGCCCGACGGCCGCCCGACGATGCGGACGTACACCCCCCGACGCTTCGACGCCGAGGCGGGCACCCTGGAGGTCTGGTTCGTCCTGCACGGCGACGGCCCCGCCGCGCGGTGGGCCGCGCAGGCCAGACCCGGCTGCCGCGCCGCCATCGGCGGCCCGGGCGGCCGCTTCTCCGTCGACCCGACGGCGTCCTCGTGGTGGATCGGCGGCGACGAGAGCGCCCTGCCCGCGATCGCCACGCTGCTCGAAGCACTGCCGGACAACGCCACCGGCCGGGTGCACCTCGAAGTCGAGGGCGCCGAGCCCCGCATCGACCTGCCGGCGCCTGCCGGCGTCGAGGTGACCTGGCACGGCCGGGTGGACGAGCCGGGCGCCGTCCTCGTCGACGCGCTCCGCCGGGCCGGTCTCGGGGACGACACGCACGTCTGGATCGCCTGCGAGGCGTCTGCGGTCCGCAGGGCCCGGTCGTACCTCCTCGACGACCGGATGCTGCCGCGTCCTCAGGTGACCACACGCGGCTACTGGCGCGTGGGCGAGGCCGACCACCCCGACCACGACTTCGGCGAGGACTGACGGACATGGCCGCCCCGTCCCGGCGGATGTGTCGGCCCGTTCAGCGCTACGGGCAGGTGGGCGGCTGCGGGGAGCGGAGGACGAGCAGGGTGATCTCGCTGGGGGCGAAGACGCGGAAGGGCGGGCCCCAGAAACCGGTGCCGCGGCTGGTGTAGAGGAGGGTGCGGGCGCCGTGGCGGCTCAGGCCGGCGAGGGCGGGCTGGTCGAGGCGGACCAGGTGGTGGAAGGGCCAGATCTGACCGCCGTGGGTGTGGCCGGAGAGCTGGAGGTCGATGCCGTGTTCCGCCGCGCGGTCCACGAACTTGGGCTGGTGTGCCAGGAGCAGCACGGGCAGGTCGGGGTCGGTTCCGTTCAGGGCTCCGGCGAGGTGGGCGCGGTGGCCCGCCAGGCCGGAGGACTCGGCGGTGACGTCGTCCACGCCGGCGACCACGAGGGTGTCGCCGCCGCGTTCGAGCAGCAGGTGGCGGTTGCGCAGCGGCTGCCAGCCCAGTTCGTCCATCAGGTCGACCCAGCCCTGGGCCTCGCTGTAGTACTCGTGGTTGCCGGTGACGTACACCCGGGCCCGGGTCGCCCGCACGGTGCCGAGCGGTGCGGCCTGGGCGCGGCGGCGTTCGGCCGTGCCGTCCGCGATGTCACCGGTGTGGCAGACCAGGTCGGCCTCCAGGGTGTTGACCGTCTCGCACACCCGTGCCGACCAGCGGGCCCGGTCCAGGGGGCCGTAGTGGGTGTCGGTGATGAGGGCGACGCGGAAGCCGTCCAGTCCGGGGCCCAGCCGCGAGAGCGGTACATCGAGTCGGCGTACGCGGGGCACGCGGCGGGCCTCGGCGTACCCCCAGGCGAGCAGTACGGCGGTGACGCCGAGGACGGCCCAGGTGACGATCCGGGCGCGGTCCTGGCCCTCGCCGACGCCGGCCACGGTCAGGGCGAGCCGCAGGAGGACGCCGAGCAGGACGGACCAGGTGAACAGGACCCAGCTCGCGCCCAGCAGGGTGTCGCCGACGATCGCCGCCCGGTCCTGCTGACGCCGTCCGTGGCCGCGCGCCATCGCGAACGGCATCCCGACGAGTCCGAGGACGAACAGGGCGGTGCCGAGCAGAGTGGCGGGCAGCGGCCAGTTCTGGCCGCCGTACAGGAGCACCCAGCAGGGCACGGCGAACAGGAGGACAGGGGCGATCAGGGGGACGTGACGCATCAGGCGCTGCAGCCGGCTCTGCCGCTGCACGGGCGCATTACCCTCGACGGGATGGGTGTCGCTGGTGTCGGTCACGTTTGCCTCCCCGACCGGGCCGCTGTCCCGCGCACTGTATCCGTTCGCCTCGCGACGGGTCGGATGGGCGTTCACGGAAGCGCGCTCAGGGAGCGAAGAGGAACGGTGGATCCGTATGCGCCGACGGGTCGTCGGGCCTCTGCTGGCTCCAAGAATCAAGAACGGCTTCTGGCCCGACATCCCCATGACGCCCGCCGAGGGCGTCCGCGCCCACCTGGACCTCCAGGGCGGCACGCCCGGCGGGGTCCTGCTGCCGATCCACCGGGGCACCTTCAACCTCGCCCCGCACCCGTGGGCCGAGCCGGGCGAGTGGACGCGGGACGCGGCCGGCGAGGCCGGCCAGACGGTGGCCCTGCCCCGCCCCGGCCAGCCGTTCGAGCCCGCCGGAAAGGTGCCGGGCGAGACGTGGTGGCGGACGGTCTCCCAGCCGATCGCCCGCCCCTGGCGCGACACCCGCCCGGTCCCCGACGCCCCCGAGGCGCCCCGGCGCGACCTCGACCTCGCGGGCGACCGCTGACGGCGGGGCCGTACCGCCCCCGCCCGGTCCGGGCCCGCCCGCCTTCCACCGCTCCTCCGCGACCTTCGCCGAAGGCCTTGTCGCCGAACCGGGACATTCCGGAGCTCTGACCCGTCCGGCGGCCGGGTAGGAACCGGGCAGGGGAACAACGCACCGTGCGGCAAGGGGGAACCGTGGGTGAAGTGGTGGTCGTCATCGTCGTCGTCGTGCTCGTCTGCGCCTTCCTCGGCACCGTCTTCGACTCCTCGCCTGACTCCTCGCCGGGCAAGGAGAAGGACAAGGACGGCGGGGCCGGAGGCAGTGGCGGGGGTGGCTGCGGTGGCTGCGGAGGAGGCTGCGGGGGCTGCGGCGGGTGACCGCGGTCCGGGCCGTCAGCCGGAGCGCTCCGGGAGGCCGTCGCGTTCGGGGAGGCTGTCGCGTTCGGGGAGGTCGTCGCGCTCCGGGAGTCCGTAGGGCCCCGGCGCCTGCCCCGTGACCACCTTCGGGAGGGCGGCCGGGTGCTCCCGGGCCAGCCAGCGGACCAGCTCCTCCCGCACCGCGCAGCGCACCGTCCACAGCTCGTCCGGGTCCTTCGCCGTGACCAGCGCGCGGACGGTGATGCCGGTGGGGGAGGTGTCCGTCACGGAGAGGTCCCAGCCGCGCCCGTCCCAGCTCGGGCACGCGTCGAGGAAGCCCCGCAGGTGCTCCCGGAGCAGCGGCACCGGCGTGGTGTGGTCGCAGTGGAGGAAGACCGTGCCGGTCATCTCGGCGCCGCCCCGGGACCAGTTCTCGAAGGGGCGGGAGGTGAAGTAGGAGACGGGCAGCGTGACCCGCCGCTCGTCCCAGGTGCGGACGGTCAGGAAGGTGAGGGTGATCTCCTCGACGAGCCCCCATTCGCCGTCCACGACGACGGTGTCGCCGATCCGGACCATGTCGCCGAAGGCGATCTGGAAGCCCGCGAAGAGGTTGCCGAGCGTCGACTGCGCCGCCACGCCGGCCACGATCCCGATGATCCCGGCGGAGGCGAGCAGCGAGGTGCCCAGCGCGCGGAACGACGGGAAGGTCACGAGCGCCACCGCGCAGGCGATCACCCCGACGGCCACCGACACGACCCGGGTGATCAGCGTGACCTGCGTCCGCACCCGGCGCACCCGGGCCCGGTCGGGCGTGCGCCCGGCGTAGCGCGCGTACGAGGACTCCACCAGCGCGGAGGCGAACCGCACCGTCAGCCAGGCGCCGCTGCCGATCAGGCACAGCACCCGGATCCGGGCCACGGTCTCGGCGTGGTCCTGCGCGGGCGCCCACTCGGTGAGACGCACCGCCCATCCGAGCAGCGCCGTGAACAGGACGACGAAGAGCGGCGCCCGACAGCGCCGCAGCAGCCCCCACAGGGGTGTGCCGGGCCGCCGGGCGTCCGCGCGGCGGGCCGCCAGGTCCGCGACCCGTACGACGGCGTACGCGAGCAGCACCGCGCCGCCCAGGGCGATCATCAGACGCAGCGAGTTCTCCATGTCCTCCGCCTCACCGCCGGAGCCGCGGTCAAACAATTCCGCGACGGATGGCGCCCGGTCGGTCAACTCCCTTACCAGTAGCGCCTTTTGAACTCTCGCGCCGCCCGCGGGGCCGGACGCGGGAACGGCCGGACGCGTCCACCTCCCCAGGGACCATTCCGCCCGTGCCGACTCCTCCTCCGGGCGTAGACGATCCGGCCCCGCAGTGGGATTCCGCGCCGCTCCGATCCGCGAAAGGGTGCTGCGGACCGATCCCTCCGCACCCCTGAGGAACTGACGCCCCGTGGGTAACCGAATAGCATCCGTCGTGGCGCTGACCGCCGTCGCGGCGCTCATGCCCGCCCTGACGCCCGCCGTCGCCGCCCCCGCCCCTCCGGCGGCGACCGCCACCACCGACGCGCTGGCGCCCTACGCGCGGCAGGAGCCGCGCTGGGCGCCCTGCGGCCCGGAGGAGACGGCCCGGCTCGAATGCGCGACCATCGAGGTCCCCCTCGACTACGCCGACCCGGGAGGCCGCAGGCTGGACGTCGCGATCTCCCGGACGAAGGCCACCAGCCCCCGCGACCGGCGCGGCGTCCTCCTGCTCAACCCCGGTGGCCCCGGCGGTTCGGGCCTCGACATGCCGCTGTGGCTGGCGCCGGAACTGCCCGACGCCGTGAAGCGGCGGTACGACCTCATCGGCTTCGACCCGCGCGGCGTCGGCCGCAGCTCGCCCGTGAGCTGCGACCTCACCGGCGACGAGCTGAACTGGCAACGCCCTTACGAAGCGGACTCGTTCCGGAAGGACGTGCGCTGGGCGCGGACGGTCGCAGAGAAGTGCCGGGCACGCAACGGCGCCGTCCTGCCCCACCTCACCACCCGGAACACCGCGCGCGACCTCGACCTCGTCCGCGCCGTGCTCGGCGAGCGGAAGATCTCCTACCTCGGCTACTCCTACGGCACCTATCTCGGCGCCGTCTACACCCAGCTCTTCCCGCGCCGCGCCGACCGGTTCGTCCTCGACAGCGCCGTCGACCCGGCGCGGATCTGGCGCGGCATGATCCAGTCGTGGGCGGAGGGCGCCGAGCCCGCGTTCACCCGCTGGGCCGACTGGACCGCGCGGCGCGACGCCGAGTACCGGCTCGGCGACACCCCGGACGAGGTCGGCGCGGCCTTCTGGGACCTCGTCGCCCGGGCGGACCGCACCCCGATCGAGTTCGACGGGGCACGCCTGACCGGCGACGACATCAGGATCGGCGCCCGGGCCGCCTTCTTCGACCCGCGGGGCGCCGCCGAACTCGTCGTCCGGCTCCGGACGGCCGCCGAGGGCGGCGCCCCGTCGGCCGCCCCGTCCCGGCGCCCCGCGCCGGAGCGCCCCGCCCCGCCGTCCTTCGCCGCCGAGGTCCCCGCGGACAACATGGACGCGAGCTTCTGGGCCGTCGTCTGCGCCGACACCCGCGCCTGGCCGCGCGACCCGGAGCGCTACCGCCGCGACGCGGTCCGCGACGGGGCGGCGTACCCGCTGTACGGCGACGTCGGCTCGCACATCAAGCCGTGCGCGTTCTGGCCGAAGGGCGCCGAGCCCGCCACCCGGGTGGAGAACACCACCGGTGCGCTCATCCTCCAGAACGAGTGGGACTCCCAGACACCGCTCTTCAGCGCCCAGGGCCTGCGCCGGGTCATGAAGGGCGCCCGCATGGTCACCGTCCTCGGCGGCCAGGGACACGGTGTCTACGGCTCCGGGTCCTGCGCCGACGCGACCGCGACGGCCTATCTGACGACGGGCCGGCTGCCCGCGGCCGACCTGACCTGCCGCGCCGACGCGCGCCAAACGGCGGACGAGCGGCGACTGCCGCTGCCGTCCCCCCAGGGCCTGCCGGGCGCCGGACGGCAGACCTTCTGACGTCGACGGGGGCCCTTCCACCACGGGAGGGCCCCTCGGCCGTACGAGGCACCTCCCACGGACCGTGCGCGGATTTCCCGGACGCGTCGCCCCGCGCCTGGAACCCTTCGGCGCCGAAGACCCTCATGATCGGTAGGCACGGGGCACGGCCGGCGTCGCCGGCGCGTGTGCCCGCGCCCCGCGGCCACGGAGGGCGTGCGCCGCGCCGAACACCACGTGAGCAGCCGAGGATTCATCGTGTCCCTGACCTCCCACCGCCGTCTGACCGCCGGCGCAGCCGCCACCCTGATCGCCGCGCTCGCGGCCGGACTCGCGCCCGCCGCCACCGCGAGCGCCGCGCCCCTCTCCTCCGCCCCCGCCTCCGCGACGGTGCCGTCGACCCCCGCCCCGGACCTGACCGGCATCACCGCCGCCCTGAACTCGGCCATGGCCAACGGCGCTCCGGGCGCGATGGCCCGGTTCTCCGGTCCCGACGGCGTCGAGAGCCTGACCGCCGGAGTCCGCGACCGCGCCGCGGACGCGCCGATGGACATCGACGCCCGCTTCCGCATCGGCAGCGTCAGCAAGACCTTCTCCGCCGTCGTGCTCCTCCAGCTGGTGGACGAGGGACGGCTGGAGCTCGACGCCCCGGTCAACCGGTACCTGCCCGGGCTGCTGCCGGACGACCGCATCACGGTCCGTCACCTCCTCACCCACCGCAGCGGCCTCGCGGACTACACCAACGCGATGTTCGCCGACACCGTGCCGGGCTTCGAGGCCGTGCGGAACCGGGTCTTCAGCTACCAGGAGCTCGTCGACCTCTCGCTGAGCGAGCCGCGCACCACCGAGCCCGGCGTCTCGTACCGCTACTCGAACGCCAACTTCGTCGTCGTCGGCATGCTCATCGAGAAGCTCACCGGCCGGCCGGTCGACCGCGCCTACGAGCAGCGGATCTTCAAGCCGCTGAAGCTGCGCGCCACCTCCTACGTCCACCCCGACACCCGCATCAAGGGGCTCCGCGTGCGCGGCTACCTGCACCCGGACGCGGCCGGGGAGCCGCTGGTGGACTCCACCGAGCAGACCGTCTCCTGGGCGCAGTCCGCCGGCGCGGTCATCTCCAGCCCCGCCGACCTCAACACCTTCACCAGCGCCCTCATGCGCGGCCGGCTGCTCTCCCCGGCGATGCTGGAGGAGATGACGACGGTCACCCCGACCGACACCACGAACACCCGCTTCTACGGGCTCGGCCTGCGCCGCTACGACCTGTCCTGCGGCGCGCAGGTGTACGGCCACACCGGCACGGTCCAGGGCTTCTACACGTACGCCTTCTCGACCCGCGACGGCCGGCGCAGCCTGTCGGCGGTGGCGAACACCTCGAACCACGGCGCCGCGAACACGGCGCTCGGCGGCACGCTGGAGGCGGCCTTCTGCGGTCCGAAGCCGGCGCCGGCGGCGTCCGCCCGCTCCGTGGCCGGGGCGGGCACCGCCGCACCCGCGCCGCTGCCGGCCGAGCGGGACCTGCCCGAGCGTCACTGACCCCCGGTCACCCGCGCTCCGGAAGCCGGGCCGTCCGGCCCCGGGAGGCTGCGGGGGCCCGCGCAGCGACCGCCCGACTCCTCCACCCGCCGGCGCAGCCCGCGGTCGGCCGTGATCACCAGACACGGCCGGCCGTGGGCCCGGCGGGCCAGCTCGGCGATCAGGTCGTCGCCGCTGCCGGCGGCCTCCTCCACCCGCACGCCCGGCACGGACTCGACCCCCCGGGCCCGCCCCTCGACCACCAGCACGATCTCGTACGGCCCGGGGTACGGCCCGTCGGCCGGCCCGCCGTACGCGGCCAGCCGGTCCCGCAGGCGCTCCGCGGCGCCCCGCCGGTCCCGCCACCAGCCGTCCGGCACGGAGCCCACGACGTTGGCCCCGTCCACGACGAGCAGCGGGCGGGCGGACGGGACGTCTTCGGCGTTCATGGCACCAGGATGGCAGGCCCGCCCCACCCCCAAGCGTTCACGCTCCGTCACGATCGGGGTCGGAAAAGCCGGGCCGGACCCCCTCCGGGGGATTCCGCTCGTGCGCGGGCCGGGCGCGTTTCCGCAGAGAGGAGAGGTCAATTGGCCTCTCCGCCCTCTTTCGTACGGTTCCGCTCGGAACAACTCCCCTTCCGAGCTGGCGACTTTCGGCCAATCGATCTCGGCCGGTCACAGGGGTGGTGATAGCAGACTCCGCAGGTCTACGGGCAAGTTTGCCAACTGCGCACCACACATGAACGGTTGACGACTACAGTGTGTGGTCGCTGATCATCGGTAGGCTCATCGCACCTGCCGTCCCCATCCGCAGCCTCCCCCGCACACCCCCCATCCACGAGTACCCGCACGTACCCCTCAGTACGCCGATTTCCCGGGCACGTACCAAGGACACCCATGTCACAACTTCGCGCACCCTCCTCGCGGTCCGACCGCCGCGAGGGCGGGCGGCACGGCCGTTCGGGCGCCCGCACCACGACCACCGGCACCGGCCAGGCCAGACCCGCGACGGCCGCTCCCGCTGAAGTCCGCATACGCCCCCAGCTGTTGCGCACCTCGGTCCTGCCCGCCGTCGCCGTCGCCCTCGGCGGCGCCGCCGCCGTGCTCTTCACCCTCCGCTCCACCGGCACCGCCCCGACGCCCGGCCTGTGGGCCGCCCTCACCGGCGCCGCCGCCCTCACCGTCGCCTCGGTGACCGCCGCGGCGCTCGGCGCCGACCGCGCCGCCCGGGCCGTCCTCGACCGGGTCGCCGCGCTGCGCCGCGACGCCACCCAGACCCAGGGCGAACTCCGTACGGTCATCGAACAGTTGCGCCGCGGCGAGGAGCTGGCCCCGCGGCCCGCCCTCCTCGACACCGTCGGCGGCGACGAGTTCGACCGGCTCGGCGCCGAGCTGACCCGCTCGCACGAGGCCGCCGTCGCCGCCGTCGTCCAGGCCTCCCGGCTCTCCAGCAGCGTCGGCAACGAGCAGAAGGTCGAGGTCTTCGTGAACCTCGCCCGCCGGCTCCAGTCCCTCGTCCACCGCGAGATCCAGCTCCTCGACGAACTGGAGAACGAGGTCGAGGACCCCGAGCTGCTCAAGGGCCTCTTCCACGTCGACCACCTGGCCACCCGCATCCGCCGCCACGCCGAGAACCTCGCGGTCCTCGGCGGCGCGATCTCCCGCCGCCAGTGGTCCAGCCCGGTCACCATGACCGAGGTGCTCCGCTCCTCCATCGCCGAGGTCGAGCAGTACCCCCGGGTCAAGCTCGTCCCGCCGATCGACGGCACCCTGCGCGGCCACGCCGTCGCCGACGTCATCCACCTGCTCGCCGAACTCGTCGAGAACGCCACGGTGTTCTCCGCGCCGCACACCACCGTGCTGCTGCGCGCCCAGTACGTCACCGCCGGGCTCGCCATCGAGGTCGAGGACCGCGGCCTCGGCATGCCCGTCGTCGAGCAGAACAAGATGAACGCCCTGCTCGCCGACCCCGACCAGGTCAACGTCGCGCACCTGCTCCAGGACGGCCGCATCGGCCTCTTCGTGGTCTCCGCCCTGGCCCGGCGCCACGGCATCGCCGTCCGCCTCCAGTCGAACATCTACGGCGGGATCCAGGCCGTCCTCGTCCTCCCGCAGGGCCTCCTCGGCGCCGACCCCGAGGGCCTCGCCCAGCACGAGCGCCAGACCGCCGCGGTCGGCGGTCCCACGCCGCCGCACCAGCAGCCCCGGACTCCGGCGCAGGTCCCGGCCCAGCAGGTCCAGGAGACCCAGCAGATCCCGCAGGTCCAACAGGTCCCGCAGGCTCAGCAGGTCCAGCAGGTCCAGCAGGTCCAGCAGGTCCCGCAGGTCCCGCAGGTCCAGCCGTCGCACCTCCGGAGCGACGCCCCCGCCGCGCCGCTCCCTCCGGCCGGGAACCCCGCCCCCGTACCCGTGTCCACGGAGCCGCCGGCCCCGGCCGGATACGTCTACCAGCCCCCCGCCCCCGTGGCGCCGGCCGCGCCCCCCGCGCCGGACCGCCCCTTCGCCCCCGCGGGCTTCGGCTCCGCGCTCCCGCCGGTGTCCCGCGCGGAGGCGCCCGGCCGCCCCGACCTGCCCAAGCGGCGCGCCCAGGAGCACCTCGTCCCCCAGCTGCGCGACGAGCCGCAGGCCCGTCCCGCCGAGGAGCACGCCCTGCACGACCCCGGCCTGATGGCCGCTTTCCAGCGTGGGATCGGCCTCGCCGAATCCCAGCCCACCCCCCAGGAGTCGCTGCGTCACGGCGACGCGCACAAGGAGTAGATACACGATGACGAGCAATGTGCCGAACGGCCATTCCTCGGATCTCGACTGGCTGCTGAGCGGTCTGGTCCAGCGGGTCCCCTACACCCGCAGCGCGGTCCTGCTCTCCTCCGACGGGCTGGTGAAATCCGTCCACGGGCTCGACCCCGACGCGGCCGACCACATGGCGGCCCTCGCCTCCGGGCTCTACTCGCTCGGCCGCAGCGCCGGCGTCCGGTTCGGCGACGGCGGCGAGGTCCGGCAGGTCGTCGTGGAGCTCGACTCCACCCTGCTCTTCGTCTCCACCGCCGGATCCGGCACCTGCCTCGCCGTCCTCGCCGGCCGCGAGGCCGACGCCGCCGTCCTCGGCTACGAGATGGCGATGCTGGTCAAGAGCGTCCGTCCGTACCTGATGACGCCCGCCCGGCAGGCGGCCACCGCGGCGGGTGGCTTCGGTCAGTGAACGCGTCACCTCCACAGGAAGGGCCCTGGCTCGACGACGCGGCCGGCCGGCTGATCCGTCCGTACACCGTCAGCGGCGGACGGACCCGGCCCACCACCTCGCTCGACCTGCTCTCCCTGGTGATGGCGACCGGCTCAGGACCGCAGGCCCACATGGGACCCGAGCACGGCCTGGCCCTCAGGCTGTGCGACGGGCCCACCTCGGTGGCCGAGATCGCCGCGCACTTACGCCTGCCGGCCGCCGTCACCAAGGTCCTCCTCTCCGACCTCGTGGACTGCGGGGCCCTCACCGCGCGGGCCCCCCGCTTCCACGCCAATCCATCCGACCGTTCCTTGCTGGAGGCAGTGCTCGATGGCCTACGACAGCGGCTCTGAACGCCATGGCGGTCTCGCGGCCGACCCCTTCCCCACCGCGCTGAAGATCCTGGTGGCGGGTGGTTTCGGCGTGGGAAAGACGACCTTCGTCGGAGCGGTGAGCGAGATCGAACCGCTCAGTACGGAGGAGCTGCTGACCTCGGTCAGCGCCGCCACCGACAGCCTGGAGGGCGTGGAGAACAAGACCACGACCACCGTGGCCATGGACTTCGGCCGGATCACCCTCGACGACCGCAACGTCCTCTACCTCTTCGGCACCCCGGGCCAGGAGCGGTTCTGGTTCATGTGGGACGAGCTGTCCGAGGGCGCGCTCGGCGCGGTCGTCCTCGCCGACACCCGCCGCCTCCAGGAGTGCTTCTCCGCGATCGACTTCTTCGAGCGGCGGGGCATCGCCTTCGTGGTGGCGATCAACGAGTTCGACGGTGCCTTCCGCTACGACGCCGACGAGATCCGACAGGCCCTCGACCTCGACTCCCTGGTGCCGATCGTCCTCTGCGACGCCAGGATCTCCAGCTCCGCCATCAGCACGCTGCTGACCCTCGTCCAGCACCTCCTCAACTCGACACCGGCCAGCGAGCCGAGCTTCGGAGTCACGCCATGACCTACGACCCGACGGGTCACCTCCTCCTGACCCCCATCGACAAGGAGGCCCCGGCCCGGGTCCGGCGGCTGCGTGAACTCGGCCTCGGAGACCGTCCGGAAGCGGCCTTCGACGAGTTCGCGCAGCGGCTCGCCGAGATCACCGGCGCCCCGTTCTCGATGGTCAACTTCATCGACGAGAACCGGCAGTTCTTCGCCGGACTGCACACCCCGGGCGGCTCCCACTCGGGCAGCGACCTGGGCGCGGCGGCGGCCGGGGCGGGCGGCGTCGGCCGTTTCATGGCGCGCGACCACGGCTACTGCCCGCACGTCGTGGTGCGGCGGAAGGCGCTCGTCCTGGAGGACGTCTGCGACTACCCGCGCTTCGCCGGCAACCCGGTCGTCGACGAGATCGGCATCCGCTCCTACATGGGCGCGCCGCTCATCGACCGGACGGGCGTGGCACTCGGCACGATCTGCGTGGTCGACACCGACGTCCGGCCCTGGGGCCGCGCCGGCCTGGAGACCATCAAGCAGATGGCGGCGGAGCTGGTCGAGCAGATCCACCGGCGCGAGGACGGCGTGTTCTGATCCGCGTCGCGCGGAGGCGGGGGTCCGTACGGTACGCCGTACGGACCCCCGCCCCGTTCGGTCAGACGGCGGCGGGTTCCCGCTCCGGGGTGCGGACCAGCTCGGCGAGCCGCTCCGACCAACTGCCCTTGTCCTGGCCGAGGGCGACCTCGCCCAGCCGGAGGAGCTGGATGTCGGAGGTGCCGGCCGGCGCGAAGATGTGGTGCGCGTCGCGGAGGTAGCGCTCGATGGAGCGGTCGGCGAAGAGGCCGGCGGCGGCGTGGATCTCCATCGCGTTGCGGCCCGAGTCGATGGCCGACTCGACGTTGACCAGCTTGGCGTTCATCAGCTCGGTGTCGCAGGAGAGGCCCTGGTCGAGCAGGTGCACCGCGTGGTACGCCGCGAGCCGGGCGGTCATCAGGCGGGACTGCATCTGGCCGAGCTTGAGCTTCACCGTGGGCAGCTCGGAGAGGGGCTGGCCGTAGCGGATCCGCTCGGTGGCGAAGCGGGTGGTCTCCTCCAGGATCGCCGTGTGGATGCCGAGTGAGACGGCGGTGAGGTTGGCCCGGCCGTAGAGCACGCTGGAGGAGTAGGCGACGGCGAGGCCGTCGCCCTCGTCGCCGAGCCGGTTGGTGGCCGGCACCCGGCAGTTCTCGAAGACGAGCTCGCCGAAGCTGAAGCCGTGCAGGCCCATGGCGGGCTGCTGCGGTCCGAGCCGGAAGCCCGGGCGGTCGGACTCGACGAGGAAGGCGGTGAGCCCCTTGGACCCGGGGCCGGTCCTGACCACGACGCCGTGCAGATCGCCGACGTGGCTGTTGCCGACGTATATCTTGCTGCCGTTGAGGATGTAGTCGTCGCCGTCCCGGACGGCGCTCGCCTCCATGCCGAGCACATGGCCGCCGGACTCCGGCTCGGTCACCGCGATGGTCGGCAGGCACTCGCCCGTGGCGACCTTCGGCAGCCAGGTCTTGCGCTGGGCGTCGGAGCCGAAATGGACGATCTTGGCGGTGCCCAGCTGGGAGGCCTGGACCATGGCGCCCATGGCGCCGCTGACCCGGGACAGCTCCTCGATGATGATCGTCTTGGCCAGGTGTCCGGCCCCCATGCCGCCGTACTCGGGGCTGATCGTCGCGCCCAGCCAGCCCTGCTCGGCGATGAGCCGGGACAGTTCGTGGTGGACCGTGCGGGAGGCCTCCATCTCGGCTATGCGCGGCCGCACCTCCCGTTCCGCGAAGCCGCGTACGGTCTCGCGCAGCTGATGATGGAGCCGGCTGCTGAAGTAGCTGTCCATACGAGTACCTCCCTGCGAAACGCCTGTCCGACGGGGTGCGGACAGGTGGTGCATCGGCGGTGGTCCCGTCCCGAACAGGCCGACCTGTTTATGGTGTTGATCTTTCCGGGGTGGATCAATATCGCCCCCATCTTTGTCTGAAACAGGTACCGTTGACGATCACTTCCGACTGTGTTGAGGGTGATCTGGAGCCATGGAGTCCGCTGGGGCGCCTGTGTCCATGGGCGACTTTCTGCCACGTTCCACCGGCACCTGCCGTCGCTCGGCACCGCGTCCCGGAGTGACCCCGGCAAAGCGGTTCGTGACCATCGGGGGAAGTGCGGTATGGTTCTCATGCACGAACGGCCGGGGGAAACCCCAGGTCAGACGGGCAACGGGACGTGGCGCAGCTTGGTAGCGCACTTGACTGGGGGTCAAGGGGTCGCAGGTTCAAATCCTGTCGTCCCGACTTGAAAGAGTCGCAGGTCAGGGGCCGTTTCAGAGCAATCTGAAACGGCCCCTGACCGTTTTGGGGAACCGGTGGGGGACAAGCGCCCGTGACCGACCGGAGCGCGCCTCGACCGGGTCGGGGCGGCCCCGGACGGGGAGCTCGCCGGGCACGTCGGCGTCCGCCTCGGTGCCGTCGCCGTTCGGCGGGCGGCACGTCGAGGGGGCATCCGCGCGGCGGGTGGGGTCAGGGCTTCGGGACGGTGTCGACGTGGTCGGTGCCGGTGCCCTGGAAGCCGTCCACCGTCTCCCGGAGGTCCGCCGGGGAGACGGCCTCGTCGGCCTTGTAGTAGACCCAGTCGACCTTCATGTCCCAGGTGCGCCGGCCGCCGGCGAAGGGGAGGTCGATGAGCCAGTTGCTGAAGTGGATGTCCATCCGCTCGCGCGGGACGTACTTGCCGGAGCTGGTGAACAGCTTCTTGCCGTCCAGGGAGTAGACGACCTTTCCGTCCATGGCGGTGATCATCATGGTGTGCCAGCCCCCGAGGCGCCGCTTGAGGGTGTGGTGGACCCGGTCCGGCGGGTCGGCCTTGTGCCAGCTGACGTTGTCGAGCTGCGGACCCACCGAACCCCAGCCGCCGTTCGGCAGGTACTCGAAGTCGAGTTCGCTGTAGTTCCCCGAGGAGTCCGAGGGGGAGATCGGGAAGAAGGTCTGGACGACGTGGTCGCCGTCGCGTCCGCTCGTGGGCTCGTCGCTGAGGTGGACCCGGGCGGCGAAGGTTCCCGTGAAGAAGTTCCGGCTGGTGGTCTGCACCTCGACCTGCGTGGTGCCCCGCTCGGTGCCGTCGGTGGAGGAGCGCAGCCGGAGGACCTTGCCCCCCTCGGCCGTCGGGTCGGAGAGGAAGGCGGCGCCGTCGGCGCTCCAGGTGTCCTTGATCCCCGGGCCGCCCCCGCCGGTACGGACCTCCCAGCCGTGCGCGGCGAAGGAGGGGTCGTCGGCGCCGGTGTAGTCGAAGTCGTCGAACAGGGTGCCCGGCGGTCCGGTGGGCGTCGGCGAGGCGTCCCGGGCGGGCCCGACGGCGTCGTCGCCCCCGCCGGCCGCGGGGGCGGCGGAACACGCGGCGAGTACGCACAGGAGGGCGGGCAGCGTGAGCGCCGTCCACGCGCGGCGACGAGGGGTGCGGCGGGGCTGGCTCACGCGGGCTCCTTGGGGCGTAGGGGCGATGGCTGGGCGCGCCCCTCGCATCGGGGTCGAACGCTGATCACATGAATGGAGGCGTCATCCTAGCGAAGGGTTTCGGCCATCCCGACGCGTGTGCCCGACCCGGCCGCCCCTGGGTCGGTATCCGCCCGTGACATACCGATCCGGTTACGACATTCGATCGGATCATGCCAAAAGCGGATATCACCCACCAACCGATCAGGGTCGGCCGATAGGGTTCGCTCTACGCTTCAGCCGTCTACGTCCCTGCACAAAAAGGCCACACGAGATGCGCCAAGTCTCCACATCCTTCGGGCGTACACCGGCATACCCGGCACAGCCCGGCGTGTCCGAATCCCATCGCCAGGAGCCTGTTCCGGCACCGGTGTTCGTCGACCAGTCCGGTCTGCGCAGCCGTCTGTTCCGGCGCTTCGGCTGGCCGGTCTCCGTGGTCGGCGCGATCCTGGCGGCCGCCATGGGCGGCAGCCTGATCGGCATGCAGTCGGACGCCCCGGCGATGGAGATTCCGCCGAAGCCCGCGTACCTGCCCACCAGTGGACCCCTGCCTCCCTTCTGGCCCTAGAGGGCGCGGTCCGCGACACCCCACCCGAAAAGTTCGGCGGTCACGCCGAACCTCGTGACATTCCACGGCACACCGCGACCGTCGTGTCGCCCGGAGCAGGGCCTGCGGGCCGGCCGAGCGCGCCTGATCGTCCGCACCACCCATCTCCAGGAGCGCCCTTGTCCCGCCACCAGCGTCGTCGGCAGTCCCTGCTGAGACCGCGCCGACTGGCTGCGCCGCCGCTGCGCTTCTTCATGCCGCTGTCCCTGCTGGCCTGCTTGCTCGCGCTCCTCGTCCTCCGCGGCCTTGCCACCAACGAGGCGTTCCACGACACCCGGATCGCGACCTCGGTCGACAAGACGACCGTGCCGGAGAACCTGCTCAAGGGCGGCCCGATCATCGACGCGCGCGGCGACAAGAACGAGCACCCGGTGAGCTATCGGGTCCCCGACCGCACCGTGGTCCTGAGCTTCGACGACGGCCCCTCCCCGGAGTGGACCCCGAAGATCCTGGACGTGCTCGCGGCCCACGACATCCACGCGGTCTTCTTCGTGACCGGCGCGATGACCACGCGCCACCCGGAGCTGATCCGGCAGATCGTCGCGGGCGGCCACGAGATCGGCGTGCACACCTTCACCCACCCCGATCTGGTGTACCAGTCCGAAGCCCGGATCAGCTGGGAACTGGCGCAGACGCAGCTGGCGCTGGCCGGCGTCGCGGGCGTCCACAGCGCGCTGTTCCGCCCGCCGTACTCCTCCGACGCCTCGGCGCTCGACGACTGGAACTACCCGGTGATCAAGTACGTGGGTTCCCACGGCTACCTCACCGCGTTCATCGACCGCGACACCGACGACTGGAAGCGTCCCGGCGTCGACGCGATCGTCGAGGCGGCGATGCCGCGCAAGCCCGGCGCGGGCGAGCTGGTCCTGCTGCACGACGCGGGTGGCGACCGTACCGAGACCCTCGCCGCGCTCGAGCGGATCATCGACAAGCTGCAGGGCGAGGGCTACCGCTTCGCCACCGTCTCCGAGGCGCTCGGCGCCACCGACGCCACCGTGCCGGTGCACGGCTACCAGCTGTGGGCGGGCAAGGGGTTCATCTGGGCCAGCCAGGCCGCCGTGCTCACCCTGCCGGTCCTGGTCGCGCTGCTGGCCGTCGTCGGCTTCCTCAACTTCGGCCGGTTCGCGCTGATGCTCGTCCTCGCACCGCTCCACGCCCGGCGCTCCCGGCGGCGGGACGCGTGGGGAGCACCCGTCACCGAGCCGGTCACCGTCCTCGTCCCGGCCTACAACGAGCGCGAGTGCATCGCGAACACCCTCAACTCCCTGATCGCCAGTGACCATCCGATCGAAGTGATCGTCATCGACGACGGCTCCACGGACGGCACCGCGGACATCGTCGAGCAGATGAACCTGCCGTTCGTCCGGCTGATCCGCCAGGCCAACGGCGGCAAGTCCAGCGCGCTCAACACCGGTATCGCGGCCGCGTCGCACGACATCGTCGTGATGATGGACGGCGACACCGTCTTCGAGCCGTCCACCGTGCGCGAGCTGGTCCAGCCGTTCGGCGACGGGACGATCGGCGCGGTCGCGGGCAACGCCAAGGTCGGCAACCGCGAGAGCCTGATCGGCGCCTGGCAGCACATCGAGTACGTCCTCGGCCACAACCTGGACCGCCGGATGTACGACATGCTCAACGTCATCCCGACCATCCCCGGCGCGGTCGGCGCCTTCCGCAAGGAGGCCCTGCGGCGGGTCGGCGGAATGAGCGACGACACCCTCGCCGAGGACACCGACATCACCATGGCGGTGCTCTGCGACGGCTGGCGGATCGTCTACGCCGAGCGCGCCCGCGCCTGGACCGAGGCCCCCGCCAGCCTCCAGCAGCTCTGGTCCCAGCGGTACCGCTGGAGCTACGGCAGCATGCAGGCGATGTGGAAGCACCGCCGAGCCGTGACCTCCCGCGGCCCGGCCGGACGCTTCGGCCGGCTCGGGCTGCCGCTCGTCGTGATGTTCGGCGTGGTCGCCCCGCTGCTCGCGCCGCTGGTCGACATGTTCCTGCTGTACGGCGTGCTGTTCGCGGACGCTCCGATCACCCTCGCCAGCTGGGGCGGCTTCATCCTGCTCCAGGCCGTGCTGTCGTGGTACGCCTTCCGGCTCGACGGCGAGAAGCCCCTGCACCTGATCAGCCTGCCGATCCAGCAGCTGGTCTACCGGCAGCTGATGTACATCGTCCTGTTGCAGTCCGTGATCACGGCGTTGACCGGTGGCCGACTGCGCTGGCAGAAGCTCCGGCGCACCGGCGAGGTCGCCGCACCGGTGGAGGCCTGACCATGACCGCATCCTTCGAGTCCGTGGGCACCCAGGACACCGTCCGGCTGAGGATCCCCGCCGCTCTGCGACGGGAGTCCCAGCCGGAGGCGGAGCCGTCGGCACCGTCCCCGCGCAAGGGCGGCCGGGACCTCTATCTCGACCTGCTGCGCGCGCTGGCGCTGGTCCGTGTGGTGATCTACCACAACTTCGGCTGGTTCTGGCTGCCCGTCGTCTTCCCGTCGATGGGCGTGATGTTCGCGCTGGCCGGGTCGCTGATGGCCCGTTCCCTCAGCCGGCCCGCCCCCGGCGTCATCCGGGGCCGTCTGCGCCGACTGCTGCCGCCGATGTGGCTGTTCGGCGCGGTCGTCCTCACCCTCGAGATCGTCGACGGCTGGGGGCCCGACGCCGAGGGGCATCCCGACTGGTGGTGGGGCAAGCTGCTGTTCTGGCTCGTGCCGCTGAGCACTCCGCCGTACGCCGCATCACTGAACGGTTTCGACCATCTCGTGGGGCCGGGCTGGGCGGTGCAGGTCGTCGTCCCGCTCTGGTACCTCCGCGCGTACCTCTGGTACGTCCTGCTCTCACCGCTGCTGCTGTGGGCGCTGCGGCGGATGCCGGTGGTGACGCTGTCCGTGCCGATCGTGCTGACGGTCGTGCTGAACACGTTCTTCATCGACCAGGAGTTCCTCTACGGCCGGGTCTGGGAGAACCTCAGCGACTTCGCCATGTTCGGCTCCTGCTGGATCCTCGGCATGGCCCACCAGGAGGGCCTGCTCAAGAGGATCCCGCAGTACGTCGTGCCGTCCGTCGCGCCGCTGATCATGGTGGCCGGCTGGTGGTACCTCCAGACCCGGCCGGTCGATCCGACCGTGCACACCGACATCGAGAGCTGGCCGATCGCCCAGGCCCTGTGGTCCTTCGGCTTCGTCGCCCTCCTGCTCCACGTCAGTCCCTCCTGGGAGCAGTGGCCCCGACCGCTGGAACGCTGGAACGGTCTGATCAGCCTGCTCAACTCGCGAGCGGTCAGCGTCTACCTCTGGCACCAGGCCGCGTTGGTGGCCGCCATCCCGCTGATCGACCCCCTCTGGTCCGTCGGCTTCTTCTACGAGCACCTCCAGTGGCTGCTGATGAGCCCGTGGTTCACGCTGCTGGTGGCGATCCCGCTGACCGGACTGCTGGTGCTGACCTTCGGCTGGGTCGAGGACGTGGCCGCGAAGCGCTCCCCGCGGCTCTTCCCGTACCCGCGCCGCGTGCGGGGCAGGCGCCGGGCCGGCGCCTGACGCGGACCGTCCGACGCGCGGACGCGCCGCCTTCCGGCCGGCCGCCCACACCCGTTCGTCTCGGTCGAGGGGCCGCTCCGGAACGGCCCCTCGACCGTTCCGCGCATCCCGCGGGCACGCCGTCAGGCCGGACCGCGCAGGAGGCGTTCGAGGTCGCCGAGGAGACGGAGGGCGTCGGCGCGGTGGCCCGGGGGCAGGACCGGCGCCGCGCGGGCCGCGTACGCGCCCTCGGCGAGGGCGGCGACGCGCAGGGCGGCGGCGGCCTGACGGGCGAACATCGCCAGCAGGTCGAGTTCCCGGAGCCCGGAGCGGGCCTGCGGCGAGGGGTCGAGGACCTCCAGGACGCCGAGCACCCGGCCGTCGCTGATCAGGGGGGCGGCCATCAGGGCGTTCGGCACGTACTCGGTGGACTCGGCCAGCTCCCGGTCGAAGGAGGCGCTGGTGGCCAGGTCGTCCACCACCATCGGCTCGCCCGAGGCGGCCACCCAGCCCGCGATGCCCCGGCCGGCCGGGAAGCGGCGGCCCACCAGGAACTCCTCGCCCTGGCCGGACACCGCCTGGAAGACCAGCTCGTCGGCGTCCTCGTCGAGCAGGAACACCGAGCCGGCCGCCGCGCCGAAGATCGCGCGGGCCACGTCGACCACGGACTGGAGCAGATCACGGCGCAGCGCGTCCAGGTCGGGATCAGTGCTTGTGTTCATGGCGTGCCTCTTCTGCCGGAACGGGACCCCGCGGCGCCGTGCGCACGTTGGCCGCGGAGAGGTAAAGGGCGTTCTTGAGCTGGAAGGCCGTCATCCTCGGGTGGACCGACAGGATGCGGGCGCACAGTCCGGTGATGTACGGGGTCGCGAAGCTGTTCCCGGTGGTACGGATGGAACGGCCGCCCAGCCACGGGACGGTGACGTTCTGCCCCGGGGCGAAGAACTCCACCGGCGGCGAGGGGTTGTAGAGGTGGAGGTCCGGATCGTCCTCCTGGTGGCTGCCGACGGAGACGACCGAGGCGAAGCGCCAGGGGAAGCTCTCCACCGGCGAGTTGTGCGCGGAGGCGACGATCACCGTCCGGGTGAAGTAGGCGTGGTCGGCCAGCCGGTGGAGCTCCTCCGCGAAGCGCGCCCGGGTGGTGGACAGGCTCAGGTTCACCAGGTCGAAGCCCTGCTCGACGGCCCAGCGCAGCCCGGCGAGCAGCACGTCCCCCGTACCGGAGAAGCGCTCGCCCAGGACCCGGACGCTGTAGAGCTCGCACTCCGGCGCCGTGCGCCGGATGATCCCCGCGCACGCGGTGCCGTGGCCGCAGGTGTCCCCGGTGTCCGTGGGCCTCACCTCCGTGGAACCGTCGGCAGGGTTCGTGACCACCACCCACGAGCCCTGCACGGGACCGACCTCCGGATGGTCGCGTTCGACGCCGGAGTCGACGACGCACACCCGTACCCCCCGCCCGGTCCCGGCCGCCGTCGTCGTACCGGACGGCGAGGGACCGAGGTCCGCCTCCACCGGCACGTCGTCGGGGCCGCGGCCCCGCAGACTCCAGGTCAGGCCGCCGCCCCGCGCGGTGTCGGCCGTGTTCACGGGCCCCAGCTCCTCTCGGTCGTCCCGGCACGGGTGAGGCCCGCCAGGAAGGCCCGGGCCCCCCGCGCACCCCGCGCGTGCCCCTTGTCCGTGTACCGCTCCACCGCGGACCACGCCGCCTGTCCGGCCTCGTTCCGCAGCCCCAGCGCCGCCAGGGTGCGGGCCCGGTCCAGGGCCGCGGTGGCCCGGACCAGGGGGGAGTCCGTCAGCTCGGCGGTCCGCACCGCCGTGTCGGCCTGCTGCCGGGCGAGCTCGGCGTCGCCGTGCCCGGCGGCCAGCCGCGCCTGCAGTCCGGCCAGGTCCACGACGTCCGCGCGCGGCAGCCTGCGCGCGTCGGTCAGGGAGGTGAGCCAGCCCTCGGCCAGCACCCGGCGGTTCATGTCCAGGGACAGCCGGGCCGCGTCCAGCGCGATGGCCTGGCGGAACCCGGTGGCCCCGATGGACGCGGCCGTCGCGTCGGCCTCCCGGAGCAGCGCCAGCGCCCGCCCCCGGTGACCGAGCAGCGCCTCCACGGTGGCCCGGAACACCGGAAGGAACACCCCCACCTCCGCGTAGTCCAGCTCCGCCGAGAGCCGCTCCGCCTCCGCGAGGGCGGCCCGGGCGGCCGTGGGCCGGCCCCGCAGGGCGTACAGCACGGCCAGGGGGCAGTTCAGGGTGACGCGCACGGTGGGCCGGCCCGTGCCGTGCTCGGCGAGGAGCGCCCGGCACCGGGACAGCGCCGTCTCCACCGGCTCCGGACCGCGCCACAGCGAGACCCCGATGGCGCCCAGCGTGGCGGCCCGCTCCGGCTCCGCCTCCGCCTCCGTGGCATGCGCCAGCGCCCGTACGAGATCGCGGTCGGCCTCCTCGTGGCGGCCGGCCTGCTGCAGCTGCTGGGCCAGCCGCAGCCGGGCCCGGGCCTGGCCGACGGAGTCCGCCGCCGCCTCGAAGACCGGGAGCACGCGGCGGGCCGTCGCCACCACGCCGCCGGCCTCCGGGTCGAGGACCGCGAGCGCCAGCCGGGCGTGCGCGGACTCCACGGACGGGCCGCCCGCGTCGAGCACCTCGCGCAGCAGCGCGGCGCCCTCCTCGGCCTGTCCCTGGGCGAGGCGCACCTCGCCCAGCCGGCGCAGGGCGGACAGCCGGGCCGGCGCGCCGGGCGCGAGGAGCTCCACCGCCCGGCGGAGCAGGCTCTCCGCCCAGTGCAGGTCGGACCTGGACAGTGCCTGGGCCCCGGCTTCGCCCAGGGCCTCGGCGGCGCGTTCCCCCAGCCGCGCGGTCCGCTCGTCGAGGAGGCCGAGCTCCGCGCGGTAGCGGTACGCGCGCTCCAGATGGCCGCCGGCCACACCGGGTCCCGCGGCCAGGACGCTGGGCAGCCCGGCGGCCCACTCGTGCCGGTCCGCCTTGGCGCGCTTGGAGAGCGAGGCGTAGGCGACCTCGTGGACCAGGCCACCGCTGAAACGGTGCAGACCGGGCTTCCCGGGGGAGGGCTCGACGAGCCGCCGCCGGCCGAGCCGCGCCAGCGTGCCGACCACACCGCCGTCGACGTCCCCGGCCCCGGCCGGGGCGGCGGCCGGAGCTCCGGCGGAGGCCCGCGCCGTCGCGTCCAGCCGGACCAGGTCGGCGCTGGTGAACTCCCGCCCGATCACCGACGCCAGATCGAGCACGGCCCGCTCGACACGGTCCAGCGCGCCGATCCTGGCCCCGAGCAGCGCCTGCAGGGTCGGCGGCAGGTACTGCTCCGCCTCCCCGGCCCGCCCGTCGTCCGGGGCCCGGTCGGGGCCGAGGGGGACCAGCAGCTGCTCCAGGAACAGCGGGTTGCCCTCCGCCCGTTCGAAGAGTTCGGGCGGCGGAGGGGCCGCGTCCGCGCCGACCAGCTCGCGGGCGAGCAGCGCGGTCTCCGGCGACGGCAGACCGGCCAGCCGCAGCGTCTCCACCGGCGCTCCGTCCCGCGCCGGGGCCGTGACGGCGCCGTCGGGGCGGACCAGGCAGACGGTCAGGACCCGGGTGCGGCCCAGCAGCGTGTGCAGCCGGTCCATGGTCCGTACGAGGAGGGGGGCGGCCCACTGCCAGTCGTCGAGCACCAGCAGCACCGGCCGGGTCCGGGCCGCCCAGCGCAGCACGACGGCCAGCGCCGCGCACAGGTCCTCCAGCGAGGCGTTCGGGGTGCCGTCGCGCAGCAGACCGTTCCGGAGCAGCGCCAAGGCGTCGCGAGGAGGACCGTCCGCGGGCCCGGGCACCGCCGTGAGGACCTCCCGCACGGCGTCGGCCAGGGGCGCGAGGCTGCCGTGCTCGCCGTAGCTGCGGCACCGGCCGGCCCCGTGGGCGAGCGGGCCCCGGGCTGCCCGGCCGTCGCGCCACTCCCGTACCAGACGGGTCTTCCCCACGCCGGCCTCGCCGACGAGCAGCAGCGCCGCGGCCCCGCCCTCGGTGCCGTCGAGGGCCCGGTCCAGGGTGGCCCGCTCGGCCTCGCGGCCGATGAACGGGACGTCGAACCGGCGCAGCAGCTCGGGGTCGTCCGTGCCGAGGGCGAGGAGCCGGTGGGCACGGACCGGCTCGGTCTTGCCGTGCAGCGCGAGCGGGCCGACCTCCTCCACCACCGCGGTGGGGCCCGCCGCCAGCAGGGTCTCCGGTCCGACCAGGATCTCGCCGGGCGCGGCGTTCTGCTCCAGACGGGCGGCGACGTTGACCGTCTCTCCCGACACCAGCGCCTGCCGGGCGGTGGAGCGCGCGGCGGCGACGACCTGGCCGGTGTTGACGCCGATGCGGATGTTCAGCCGGATCCCGAGCGTCGCCTCCAGCTCGGAGTTGAGCCCCGCGAGCGCCTCACGCATGGCGAGGGCCGCGCCCAACGCCCGGCGCGCGTCGTCCTCCTGGACCGTGGGCACCCCGAACACCGCCATCACGGCGTCCCCGATGAACTTCTCCGGAGTGCCGCCCCGGACCTCGATCTGCTCGCTCATCAGCCCGAAGTACCGCAGCGTGACGACGCGCAGCGTCTCGGGGTCGAGCGTCCCGGAGAGCGCCGTGGAACCGACCAGGTCGCAGAAGAGCACCGTCACCGGCTTGCGCTCGTCCTCGGCGACGACGAGGGGCGTCGGGCGGGCGGTCCCGCAGAAGGCGCAGAACCTGGCCTCGGGGGGCAGGAGCTGACGGCAGGTCGGGCAGGTCATCGGGGGTCTTCCTTCCGGCGGGCCGGTCCGGGCCGGTGCGCGACCCGCCGTCGCGGGGGCCGCGCACCGGCCGGTGGGGCGTGAACACGTGCGGTCCGACCGGCCGGTGTGAGCGCCGGGACGAGCCTCAGAACAGGGCGCCGCCGGCGAACTCGCCGTGGGCCTCGACCTCGGGGCCGAGCGCGTCCAGGCGGTCCTTGACGTCGAGCAGCACGGCGAGTTCCTCGGGCGTCAGGTCGGTCAGCACCTGCCGCTGCTCCTCGGTGAGCAGATCGACGGCGAAGCCCGCGCGGTACAGCGTGTCGAGCATGTCGGGTGGCTCTCTCATGGAAGACCTCTCGTCGGAGCGGGCCGTCCGGTCTCCCGCCCCGGCGCGGCCGCCGGGACGCAGCGCCCGAGCCGGACGAACAACTGGGTGAGCGCGTCCATGGTGTGCAGCGCGCTGACGGTCACGGCGGACTCGTGCGCGCGGGTGAGCGGCAGGGCGTCGAGGAGGGCGTACACCTCCGCGACGTGCCCGGTGTCGAGGCGGGCGTGGGCGCGGACGGTACGGAACGCCGCGTCCGGCAGACCGGTGCGCCCGGCGAGGTACGGGACGAGCCCGGGTTCGGGCGCGTGCCCCTCCAGGACGGACACGTAGCCGAGCAGCGCCACCGGGTGGTGGTGCTCGATCCAGTAGTACTGGGCGCCCGCCAGCGCCGCGGCGCCCGGCGCCGGCACGGCGGCGAGGACGCCGGCGGGGTCCTCCCCGGCGGCGGCCAGGTCCTGGAGCAGCCAGGCGTCGTGCCCCTCCTCCTCCAGGGCGTGGCGCTCCAGGTGGTCCGCGAGCGGGCCGCCGAGCGGATCGCCCTCCCCGGCCAGGGCGCGGGCCCGTCCGGCGGCCAGCCGCAACAGCGGGACGGAGGCGCGGATGACCGCGTGCATGGCGCGGAGGTAGGCGAGGTACCGGCCCCGGACGCCCTCCGGCCGCCAGAGCCCCGCCGCCGCGTGGCGCAGGGCGGGCTCGGCCAGCGCGAGCCTGGCCCGGTGGCGCTCCGAGGCGGACGGAGGGGGAGGCGACGCCCCGCGTGTCCCGTTCACAGGGACGCCTCCGTGGTCGCCGGCGTGCGGCCCCCGGGGGAGCCCGGGCCGTTCGGGGTGCCGGGGGCGGCGGGGCGGAGGGCCCGGGGCAGCACCCAGGGCGCGTACGCGGCGCAGCCGTACCGCCGCACCAGTTCCACCGGGCCCTGCTCGCCGCGCCGCCGCGCCACCGTGAGGTCGAGGAGCGCGCCGGCCGGTCCGCCGGCGTCGGCCGCCGCCCCGGCCGCCACCTCGGGGCGGTCGCCGAACCGCCGGCACTCCGCGCAGGGGGAGGCCGCCGGTCCGGCGTCCGGGAGGTAGCGGTCGCGCAGTCCGGGGGCGCCCATCGCGCGGACCAGGCGGAGCAGCGGTGAGCCCAGCGTCCGGGCCCGTACGGCGGCCCAGTCGTCCCGCGCGATGTGGCCGAGCGTCAGGTGGTCCGGGGCGGGGCGCTGGTCCACGACCTCCTGGTTGCAGCAGGCCAGGACCGTGCCGTCGAAGGCCACCACCGGCCAGGCGGCCATCGCGCAGGGTGCCGCGGGCACCGCCCCGGCCCCCGGCGCCGGCGCCGGGCGGGCCGGGCCCGCCCAGGACGCCGCCCGTCCGACCGCGCGCACCTCGTTGACCAGCGCCGGGACCGTACCGTCGAACTCCCGGTCGATCGCGCGGGTGACGTCGGCGAGGTACGGGTCGCCGGGGCCGTCCCCGGTGAGGTGGAGGCTGACGGCCGGTCCGGCCTCCCGGATCTCCCGCAGCGCGCGGAAGACGGCGGAGCGCGGCACCTCCCGCTCGTGGTGGACGTCGAGGCTGGCGGAGAAGTGGTCGACCGCCGCGAGGGCCCGCAGGACGGAGGCCGGCACGACACGGGACCGGGCCCGGGCGCCGGGGCGGGCGAAGAACATGCCGCTGAGCACCGCCGTACGGGTCCCCGCCGAGCGGGCGGAGGCGCTGAGGTCGGCCACGAGACGGGGGAGCAGCAGGGGTTCGCCGCCGGTGAGCATCATGACGTCGGGCCGGTCGGACGGGCCGAACGAGCCGACGAAGCGCCGCAGCCGGGCGGGTCCCGGCTGCTCGCGGGTCTCGGGCGCGGAGCCGGTCGAGCAGTGCGCGCAGCGCAGGGGGCAGCGCCGGGTGAGCGTGACCAGCAGTCCGGCGGCGGGCACGGGACGCAGGCCGATCAGTTCGGCGAGTTCCATCGGGCCTCCCTCGGCGGCGTGGGCCGCGGGTACCAAGGAGGGGCCGCCCGCGGGTGCCCGCCCAGCCTCGCGCGGGCCGGTAGGACGGCGCCCCGGGGACGGTTCGCCTTCGGTATGTCCGCAGGCCACCGGGGTCCCGAGGGGCACGGGCGGAGGGGTGGCCGGGGCCCGGCGACGCCGTGGGCTGCCGCCATACCGGAGCCATACCGGCGCCGGGGCGTCCTCGGGTCCGGCCGTCCTAGCTTTCTCGTCGACGGCAGGCCACGGCCCGCCGCCGACCGACGCTCAACCGACTCTCGACGGATGGAGACACCCATGTCCGAGAACACGCAGCCGGCCGACGACAGCCAGGAGACCCCCGAGGTCGAGGCCCACAGCATGGTCGGCGAGAACGCCACCGCCCCGGAGGCCTTCGACGACGCCACCGAGATCATCTGCGGCGTCTACGACAAGGAAGTCCAGGCCTGACGCCTGCGGCACTCCTTGATCAGGCCGGCCCGGTGGGTCACCCCCGACGGGCCGGCCTCGTCCCCCGTAGCTCCCGGAGATGAGGAGGTGGACATGACCCTGCGCATCCTTCAGGGGCAGTCCGGAGTGTGGTGCCAGGGCGCCGGCGGGACCCTGCTGCTGCCGTTCCCGTACGCGGTGGACGGACGGCTGACCGAGCAGGGGCACGCCGAAGTCGCCCGGGCCGGCATCACCGAGCAGCGGCCGCGCAGCCGCTACAGCCTGACGGTGGTCACGGCCACCGACTGCAACCTCGGTTGCCCCTACTGCTTCCAGAACACCGCGCCGGCCGCACCCGGCCGCTTCGACCCGCCCCGCATCCCGCGCGCCGCGCTCGACGACGGGACCATCGAACGGATCGCGGACTTCACCGACGCCAGGATGCGACAGGCCGGACTCGACCGGCTGTTCGTCCTGCTCTTCGGCGGCGAACCGCTCCTCAACCCCGCGGCCTGCCGCGCGCTGCTCACCCGGCTCGGGCGGCTCGCCCCGGTCACCGCCTCGATGGTCACCAACGGGGTCCTGCTCACCCCGACGATCGCCCGCGACCTCGGCGCGCTCGGCCTGCGTTCCGCGCAGATCACCCTGGACGGCCCGCGCGAGCTGCACGACGGACTGCGCACCACGCGGGCGGGCCGCGGCACCTTCGACCGCATCCTCGACAACCTGGCCGCCGCACAGCGGACGACCGATCTGCGCTTCACCCTCCGGATCAACACCACGGCCGAGGTGCTGCCCCGGCTGCCCGAGCTGGCCGCGCACCTCGCCGAGCGGCTCGACGCCTCCCGCTGCGTCTTCGACGTCGCGCCCGTGCTCAACTACGCGGGCCTGTACGACGCCGGGATCGGTCACACGGACCCCGAGGTCGCCGCCGTGATGCGCGGGTACGCCGCCGCGCTCGACCACGGCTTCGAGGTCGGCTGGCCCGGCCGGGGCGCCTGTGGCTTCTGCACCGAACGGGACGGTACGACGGGCGCCGTCGTCAACGCCGACGGAACGCTCTACAGCTGCTGGGAGACGATCGGCAAACCCGGCTACGAGGTGGGCACCCTCGACGAGGGCTACACCGACTACCCGGAACACGCCTGGGTCAGCTGCTACGAGTTCGCCGCCGGGGAGTCCGGCTCGGGCGCGGCCGGGTTCGCCGACCGGATCGCCGTCGGCCTCATGGAGCTGCTGCGCGAGCACCGCCGCCGTACGGCCTCCGCCCGCGGCCCGGCCCCCGAGCCGGCGGGTGCGCGATGACGGCGCCCGTACCGACGGCGGCCGTGGTGACGGTGACGGTGGCCGTGGTGACGGCGCCCGCGGTGACGGCGGGTGCGTGGTGAGGGCGCTCTTCTGCCCGCTGTCCGACCCCGGGTACCTCTATCCGGCCACCGCCGTCGCCCTGGAGGTCCACCGCCGGGGGCACGCCGTCACCCTCCTGTCCACGGGGCCCGCCGCCCGGGCCGCCGAGGCGGCGGGCCTCGACGTGCTGGAACCGGGCGAGGAGTTCGCCGTCAGCCGGTGGTTCCGGGCCGGGCAGGGCCAGTACCACCGGATCCTCCGGGCCGCCCGGCTCACCCGGCCGGACGTCCTCGTCACCTCCGCGCTGTGCGTCGGCGCGCTCGCCGCCGCCGAGACGCTGGACCTGCCCGTCGTCGTCCTGGGCCTCGCCTGCCACCTGTGGCCCCACCGCGACGCCCCCGGGCCGGACGACGCCGAGGACCGCGGCTGGCGCCTCGACGGCGCCCTGGACGTGTACCGCGCCCTCCGCGCCGAACTGGGCCTGCCGGGCACGGGACCGGACGGGCAGCGGGCGCTGCTCGGCACCCGCTTCCTGCTGCGCGGCCATGCCGGCCTGGAGCCGGCCGGGGCCGTCCTGCCCGAGCGCGTACGGCACGTGGGGCCGTGCTGGTGGGAGCCGCCCGCCGACGAGGCCGCCGTCGCCGCGACCGGGTCGCGCCTGGACCGGTCCGGCAAACCCGTGGTGTACGTCCACCTCGGCCGCGTCTTCGGCGGCGAGAGCCTGTGGCCCTGGATCCGGCGCACCTTCACCGGCGGGGAGTTCCAGGCGGTCGTGGAGACCGGACGCAGCGAGACCGGGCGCCGCGGCGACCCGGCCCTGACCCCGGCCGAGCAGGGCGGGGCCACGGCGGAACCGGCCGACGTCACCGTGGTGCGCCGACCGTGGATGAGCCCCTTCCTCGACCGCGCGAGCCTCGTCGTCACCAACGGCACCAGCGCCCCCGTCCTCGGCGCCCTGCGCCACCGGCGCCCGCTGCTCGTCTCGCCGAACGGCGGCGAACAGCGCGTCCTCGCCGCCGCCTGCCTGCGGGCCGGGGTCGCCGCCCCGCTCGACCGCGCCCGCGGCGAGGACCAGCTGCGCACCGCCGCCGCGGACCTCGCGCTGTCCGCCCGCGCCGCGCGGATGGCGGACGAACTCGACCAGAGCAAGAGCGAGTCCGCCGCCGCGCAGGCCGTCGAGGACGCCTGCCGGTGAACCGGCCGGGCCCCGCCCGTCCCCCGTCGACCCGAAGCCCCGCCCCACCGCACGGAAGGAACCGCACCGTGGCCACCACCACACCCGCCGACCACGCCGCCGTCGCCTACGACCTGACCGCGCCCTTCTACGACGCGCTCACCCGCCACGACGACTACGAGGTCTTCGCCTCCGTCCTGGAGGACCTGATCAAGCGGGCCGACCCGCCCGGCCGGCGCCTCCTCGACGCCGGCTGCGGGACCGGCCGGAGCAGCGTGCTCTTCGCCGACCGCGGCTACCGGGTCACCGGCTTCGACATCAGCTCCGCGATGATCGACATCGCCCGGACCCGCCACGCGGACACCGGCGTCGACTTCCACGTCCACGACATCCGGCACCCGGCGCCCGGGGACGGCCCGTACGACGTCGTGCTGTGCATGAGCGACATCGTCAACTACCTCGTCGACGCCGATCACCTGGCGGAGGCGTTCGCCGCCCTCTCGGCCGTCATGGCCCCCGGCGGCGTGCTCGTCTTCGACGCCAACACGGCCCACGGGTACGACCTGATGACCGAGCCCCACGTCATGGAGGACGACGGTCTCCTCGCCCTGCTGCGCGGCCGGCACCTCGACGCCCACGGCCGCTACCGGCTCACCATGGACGTCTTCCGCGAGCGGTCCGGCGAACCCGGCCGGTGGACCCGCGACACGGTCGAACACCACCAGGCCCACCACGGCCAGGACCGGCTCGCCGAGCTCCTCGACGCCGCCGGGCTGCGGCTCGCCGCCCGCCACGGCCTGCACATCTCCGGCACCCTCGCGGACACCGTCGACGAGACCGTCCACACCAAGGGCCTCTACGCCGCCGTCAAGCCGCGCGCGGTCTGACCCCAGCGCACGCGTCGCGCCGCCCGACGCCTCGAACCGGAGAAGATCCCTTGATCAACCGGAACTTCACACTGCTGTGGACGAGCCAGGCCCTGTCCTGCACGGCCGGGGAGATGGCCGCGCTCGCCCTGCCGATGGCGATCCTGGTCACGACGCACTCCCCGGTCGACGCGGGTCTCGTGGCCACCGCCATCGGCATCGCCGAGCTGATCGCCAAACTCCCCGGCGGACTCATCGCGGACACCGTCGACCGCAGACGCCTGATGATGTTCTGCGACGCGGCGCGCGCGGTCCTCGCCCTGGTCCTCGCCCTGGCCCTGGCCACAGGACGGTTCGGCACCGCCCTGGCCATGGTCACGGGGGCGCTCACCGCCGTCCTGTCGACGGTGTTCTCCCCGGCCGAGGGCGGGGTGATCCGCCAGATCGTGCCCCGCGAACGCCGACGCGAGGCGGTGACCACCAACATCGTCCGCACCAACGTGGCCATCGCCGCGGGGCCGCCGCTCGGCGGAGTCCTGCTCGGCTTCGGAGCCCCCCTCGTCTTCCTCCTCGACGGCCTGTCGTACCTGCTCTCCTTCGGGCTGGTCTCCCGCATCCGGTACGAGTCGCCCCCGGCGGCCGAGGGCCCCGCCAAGGCGCGCGGCCTGCGGAACACGGGCGGGGAACTGACCCGCGGCATCCGGTGGGTGCTGCGCCGCCGTCCGCTGCTCGTCCTCATCGGCTTCGTCGCCTACCTCAACCTGCTCGGCCGGGCCGTCGAACTGCTCGCCGCCGTCGAGGCCTCGGACCTCGGCAGCCGGCCCGTCTCCGCCGGTGTCGTCCTGACCGCCGCCGGACTCGGCGGGATCGCCGGCGGCTTCTGCGCGGGGTGGGTGCTCCGGCGGCTGCGGCCCTCGACGGTGATCGGCACCGTCTGCGGGACCTGGCTCTTCCTCATCCCCCTCACCGCCACCGGCCACCAGGTCCTCACCGTCGTCGCGGTCTTCGCCCTGGTCTTCGCGCTGCCCCTGATCGGGGCGCTGGTGTCGCTCTCCGTGATGCTGGACTCCCCGGCACACCTCCAGGGCCGCATCTCCACCGCCACGACCATGCTCGCCGTCTCCATCGCCTGGGCCGGCCCCGGCGCGACCGGCTTCCTCATCTCCGGGTCCGGGGCCGAGACCGCCTCGCTGGTCCTGGCCGCGCCGCTCGCGGTGATGCTCCTGGCGCTCCTGGCGAGCCGGCGGCTGCGCACCGCCCTCGACACGCTCAGCGCGGACGGAACGGACGGACCCGACGACCCCGACGACCCCGACGAACCCGGTGGATCCGGCGAACCCGACGGGCCGGCCGACGCGGCTCCGGCCCCGGCCGGTTCCGGGCCCGCCACCGCGCCGGCGTCCGGGTCCGCGTCCGGGTCCGCCGAGCCCCGGTGACGTCCCGGTGACGTCCCGGTGACGCCCGGGACCGACGGGCCCGGCCCGCTCATCCCCGGGTGAGCATCGGGCTCCGCACCCCTCCGGCCTCCTCCGCCCGCTCCAGCGCGTACAGCCGCACCAGCCGCGGCAGTTCGTAGAGCGCCGAGTGCGCGCTGACCTCGCTCCGCGGCGAGGTCAGCAGACCGGCCCCGATGAGGGTCTCCACCGCGCGCAGGGCCGCCCCCTCGTCGCGGCCGAGCGCCCCGGCCGCCTCGGGCAGGGTGAAGGGGCCCTCCGGCGTGCGGGCGGCCAGCCGCTCCGCGTCCCGGCCGCCCCCCGGGGGAAGGTCGTCCCAGTCGCGTCCCAGCCGCAGCCGTACGGACACGTCCCCGGCCGTCAGCTCGTCGAGCGCCCCGGCGGGGTCGGCCAGCCGGTCCGCGAACTCCCGCAGCGGCATGTGCCGGAGGACCGCGAGGCGCGTCCCGCTCACCCTGACCGCCAGCGGCAGCAGCCCGCAGGCCCGTACGATCCGCAGCGCGGCGTCCCGGTCGGCGCGGACGCGGGCCCGCCCGACGATCCCGCCCAGCAGGTCGAGGGCGCCCTCGGCGTGGAGCGGCGGCACGTCGACGCGGTGCACGGGCGCGAGGCCGCCCAGCCGGCCGCGCGCGGTGAGCAGGACCCGGCCCCGGCCCGCCCAGGCGATCAGCGGCCGCACGGCGTCCTCGTCCGGCACGTCGTCGAGGATCACCAGCGCCCGGTGCTCGGCGAGCCACGCCCGCCAGGCCTCGTCGCGCGGCACGCCCCGGGACGGGGCGGACGACGCCCCGGTCAGGCGGGAGAGTTCGGCCAGCACCTCGTCGAGCGGGCGGCGCGTCCCGGCGCCGTCCCGCATCGGCACGTGGAACCGTCCGTCCTCGAACCGGTCGGCCAGCAGGTGCCCGGCCCGTACCGCCAGGACGGTCTTCCCCGCTCCGGCGGGGCCGGTCAGCAGGACCGCGCCGGCGGGGCCGTGACCGTAGCCGGCGCCGGGGCCGCCCGGGCCGTCGTCGGCCAGCGCGTCCAGGAGCTCCCGCAGCTCCTCGTCGTGCCCGGTGAAGTCGCCGATGTCGGGCGGCAGGACCGTCCCGGCCCCCCGTCGGGCGGAGCCCGGCGTCCCGCCGGCCGCCGCCGTCCCCTCGCCGCCGGCCAGGACCGCCCGGTAGCGGGCGGTCATCGCCCCGCCCGGCTCCAGGCCCAGCTCCCTGGCGAGCAGCTGGCGGTAGTCGTCGTACACGGCCAGCGCCTCGGCCTGCCGGCCGGAGCCGCTCAGCGCGGACATCCAGGCCGCCCTGAGCCGCTCGCGGAGCGGGTGCCGCTCGACGAGGTCGCGCAGGCCCTCGACGAGCGCCGGTGCCCCGCCGAGCTCCAGCTCGGCCTCGGCCCAGTCCTCGTAGACGGTCAGGTGCCGCAGCTCAAGGCGCTCGGCCTCCTCCGCGAGCCGCGGCGACCGGCGGAGACCGCCCAGCGGCGGCCCCTGCCACAGGTCGAGGGCTTCGCGCAGCAGCCGGGCGGCCGTCCGGGGCGGGCGGCCCTGGGCGGCCCGCACCAGGGACCGGAACCGCAGGGCGTCCAGCTCCTCCTCGCCCACGCGCAGCAGGTATCCGCCGGCGGTGTGGGAGATCCGCTCCCGGCCGCCCTCCGGGTCCGGGGGGAGCAGCGCGCGCAGGGCGCTCACGTACACCTGGAGGTTCTTGCGCGCCGTGCGCGGGGGCGTCTCCGGCCAGACCGCGTCCGTCAGCGCCTCCACGGACACCGGGGCGTTGGGGCTGCCGAGGAGCATCGCGAGCACCACCCGCTGTTTGAGCGGGCCGAGGGGCAGCTCCCGGGGGCCGTGGTGCGCCGACAGGGGTCCGAGGACCGAGAAGCGGACGGCGCCCGGGTCGGGCGCGGGCGCGAGGAGTTGCGGCATGGAGCGGACCCTCCCTGGGGTGTGGGAAGCCGGCGCGAGCCGGTCGTCGTACCCCGATGCTCGGGGCCCGCGGCCTCCCGCACATCGGTGCCGGGCCCTTACTGTCGCGGCGGGGGACCCCATGCCGCCGCGCCGTGCCCCCACATTTCCCGCACGGCCCCCACCGCCGGCCGCCCCGAGCCCCCATGCCGGGGCCCGGGGCGCTCAGTCCTCCTCGGTGTTCTCCGCGGACAGGACGCAGAGCGCCGCGCGGTCCGCGCAGCCGGTCTTGGCCAGCAGGCTCGCCAGGTGCTTCTCCACCGTCCGCGGGGAGATGCAGAGCCGCCGGGCGATCTCCTGGTTGCCCGGCCGCTCGGCGAGCAGGACGAACACCTCGTGCTCGCGCGGGGTCACCCCGACCCCGCGCAGCTCCGCCGGGATCCGCTCGCGGCCGCCCCGGCGCTGCGAGACGGTGACGCCGGCCTGCCGCAGCGTGGCGCGGCAGGCCGCCGCCACCGGCTGGACGCCGGCGCCGTAGAAGTACTCCTCGGCGGTCCGCAGCCAGGTCACCGGTTCGCCCCAGCCGTCGGCGAGCGCGGCCTCGGCGGTCAGCCGCAGGGCCAGGTGCCAGGCCTGGGGGAAGACCCGTGCCGCCTCCCCGGTGGCGCGCACGGCCCGCAGCGCGCCCGCCCGGTCCTTCTCCCTGCCGAGCAGCACGGCGTCCGCCATGCCGAGGAAGACGCGGTTCCAGGCGAGCACCGCGCCGGGGGAGGCCAGCGTCTCCCGGTACGCGGCACGGTCGTCCTCGCCGCTCAGGACGCGCAGCAGGGGGCGGAGCCCGTACCGTCCGCTCAGGTAGAAGAAGCTGGGGTGCGCGCGTTCCCACGCCAGCGCGGCGTCGAGTTCGGCCAGCGCCCGCTCCCGGTCCTCCTCCATCAGCGCGCCCATCGCCTGGCACAGCCCCCGTTGGAGGGGGACGAGCATCGACTCCTCGCCGCCCGCGCGGCGCAGCCGCGTCAGTGCCTGGTCCCGCTCGCGGGACCGCCCCTGGTGCGCGGCGGAGGTGGCGCGCACGAGCAGCAGATAGCGGTGGGCCGCGTGGTTGCGGACCCGGGCGCTCGCCTCGACCGACTGCCCGACGATCTCCGCGGCGCGCTCCCAGCCGCCGCCCAGCACCGCCTGCATCGCCAGCATGCCGTCGATGTGCTGGAGGAGCGAGAGCGAACCCAGCTCCCGGGCGGCCGAGCGGGCCGTTTCGAGGCGGGTCGCCTCGCCGGTCCGCATGAACGCGTTGGCGCCGAGCCGGACGAGGGCCTCGGCCCGCCACACGGGGAGCCGGTGTTCCTCGGAGACCGTCAGCATGCGTTCGAGGCAGGCGTCGGCCTCGTCGAAGCCGCGCTCGCGGGAGAGCAGGGCCAGCAACTGCCAGGCCCGGCAGGCCACCACCGGTTTCCGGTGTTCCTCGGCGATCAGCGCGGCACGTCTGGCGGAACGTTCCGTCTCCGCCAGTTCCTCACGCCCCGCGTGGCCGGGCAGCAGCGTCAGATGCCCTTCGACCACCGCCAGCGCCGCCTGGTGCTCCGGGAGCGGCGCCGCCCCGAGCAGGGCACGGGCGGCCCGGGTCAGGAGGAGCGCCTCCTCCCGCTGCTCCGCCATCGCCGCGACCCAGGCGACCTCCACGAGCGCCTCGGCCCGCACCTCGGCCGCCGGCGAACCCGCGGGCACCGGAGCGAGGTCGCCCAGGAGGGCGCGCGCCGTGTCGAGCTGCCCGGACTGGGCCTGCGCGACGGCGAGGGAGACGGTCACGGCGTCCCGCTCGTCGTCGGCCGCCAGCTTGCGGGCCCGCTCCAGCAGCACCACCGCCGAGCTGGACGCGCCGGCGGCGAGCATATGGCGGCCGACCAGCTCCAGCTGGCGGGCCGCCGCTGCCTCCTCGCCGGCCGCGAGCCGCAGCGCCGCGACCAACTGCCGCGTCTCGTCGGAGAGTTCACGGCCAGGGTCGGCGGGCGCTTCGAGGACGTCGGCGGCGTGCCGGGCCAGCGCGGCCTGCTCGGCGGGCGGCAGCGAGGCCCGCAGCGCCTCCGCCGTCAGCACATGACGGAAGGTGTACTGGTCGTGGGCCGCCCCGTCCGGGGTGATGATCCCGGCCTCCGAGGCGGACCGCAGATGAGCGAAGAGTGACCGGTCGTCGAAGCCGGTGACCTCCTTCAGGACGCTGACGGAGAACCGCCCGCCGAGGGTGGCCGCGGTGAGCAGCAGCGTCCGCACCGGCTCGTCGAGCCGGGCCAGCCGGCGCGCCCAGCTGCGGACGATGCCCGTCGGCACGGTGGGGTCGAAGCGCTCGGCGAGCCGCCACCCCTCGTCCGTCCGGCCCAGCCGCCCCGTGTCGAGCAGGTCGGCGAGCAGCACCTCCAGGACGTACGGGTTCCCGCCCGCCCGCTCGGCCAGCAGCAGGTGCGCGGCCTGCGGCACCTCCCCCCGCCCGGTCTCCAGACACGCGGCGATCATGTCCCGTACGGCCTCGTCCCCCAGCGGACCCAGCTCCCGCACCGAGGCGGTGCCGCGCAGCTCCGCGGCGTGGGCCAGGTCCATGGCCGGGCCGGGGTCCGGGCGGAGCGTGGCCACCAGGAGGACCGGTAACTCCGCCACGTTGTCGACCAGGTACTCCACCACCGCGACGGTCTCGGTGTCGGCGTCGTGCAGGTCCTCCAGGAGGATCACACAGCCCCGCTCCCGGCCGAGCACCGACAGCAGCCGGAGCAGCGCCTCGGCCAGCTCGATCAGCGAGTCCGGGTAGCCGGGCGCCGCGCCGCTCCGCCACTCGGGCACGAGACTCGCCAACGCCGGCCGGTAGGGGAGGAGTTCCTCGTCGTCGGGCGTGCCCGCCGCCCGGAAGCGCGAGGACAGGGCCTCGGCGAGCGGACGGAAGGGGACGACGAGCCCGGTCGACGTGGCGCGCCCGCGCAGCACCGGCATGTCGAGGCCGTAGGCGCGGTAGGCGCACTCCCCGGCCAGCCGGGACTTCCCGATGCCGGCCTCGCCCATGAGGAACACCGCGCTCCCCGAACCCCGCGCGGCGCCGTCCAGAGCACGGCCCAGAAGCCCGATCTCGGAGTCCCGCCCTACGATGACCGAAGACGTCGCACGCATGCCCACAAAGTACTTGATCTTCTCCGCGCGCGGCAGAGGGCCCAGGGGAACCCCGGGCCCTCGACACCCTTGCCGAAGAAGCCGTGTGACGACAGGTCAGACCGTCAGTCCGCACAGGTGATGGTCATGGTGGTGAACGGCATGTCCGCCGAGTAGCCGGCCTGGTCCGCCGCCGAGGCCCGCAGGAGCCGGCTGCGCATCCCCAGCCGCCCGCCGACGCCGATCGTGACCTCGCCCGCCGGGTGCCCCTGGGCCACGTTCTCCTGCGCGCCGTCGAGGTGCGTCACCGAGTGGCTGATCTGCATGATTCCCGCCTCATCCTTCGTGGTTGATGTGCTGGACGTCTTCGTGGTCTCCCGCACGGGCGCTCCGCCCGTGCCTCCCCGCCGCCCCTCCCGCGGCCGGCGGGCGCGGTCAGCGGGCGGCGTGAAGGGCCGGTACCGCCCCGCCCCGCGCCGGGCCCGGAGGCACCGGCCGCCCCGCCGGACGCAGGAGCAGCGCAGGCGGCACCTGGTCGGGGAACCCGGCCCTGAGCAGACCGTGCCCCACCCCCGCGAGCCCGGTCAGCAGGCCGGGATGCGCCACCCGGTCCGGGGTGCCGCACACCGGACCCGCCTCCTCGACCGCCGCGAGCAGCGCGCCGGCCCGCCGCACCCAGTGCGGCCGCGCCTCCGGCAGCGCGCCGTGGCCGAGCAGTTCGAGAAGTCCCGTCTCCCCGTGGCAGAGGCTGTCGTCCCCGGACGGCCCGCCGCGGGCCGCCGCCTCGGCGGTCTCCCGCGCCCAGCCGGCCAGGAGCGGGTCGTCCAGGGCGCCCGGACCGTCCACCACCGCGAGCGCGATCCCGGCGCGTCCCCGGCACCAGGCTCCGGGGCGGCCGTCCGGCTCCCCGCCGACCGCCTCCCGCAGCGCGGCCAGGCCCGCCCGCCGGGGGCGCTCACCGCCCCCCGCCTCCGCGAACCGCAGCAGCGCCCAGCCCACCCCCGCGGCCCCCGCCGCGACGTCGCGCCGCCCCCGGAGCTCCGCTCCGGCGACCAGGTCGACGAGCCGGTCGGCGCAGGCACGGGCGGCCCGCCAGGTCTCCGCCCCGCCGGTGGCGCGGTGCCCGGCCAGCAGGGCGACGAGACCACCGGCGGTGCCCGAGCAGAAACCGTGCTCCCGCTCGGACAGGGCCGCCGCGCCGGTCAGCCGCAGGGCCGGCGCGACCCACTCGCCGACCGACGGGTCGTCGAGCAGCCGGGCCGTCTCGGCCAGGGCGTAGGCGATGCCGCCGAGCCCGGAGAACGCCCCGGAACCCACCACGCCCAGGTTGTCGGGGTGTTCGTGCAGCGCGTCCAGGAGCCCGGGGACGGGCGCGAGGGCCGTACGGGCCGCGTCCGCGTAGTGGGCCGCCCCGGTCAGCGCGGCCAACTGGGCCAGGAACAGGGCCGGTCCGGTGTAGCCGCCCGCCAGGTCCGCGGCCATCGGGCCGATCCGCCAGTACCGCTCGTCCAGCAGCTCCAGACCGATCCAGTTCGTGCGCCCCGCGCTCCGGTAGGCCTGGGACACCAGCTGGTCCCCCACGGACCGGGCGGCCGACAGGAGCCGTTCCGGCTCGGGGGCGTAGTCCGCCGTACGGGCCCGCCGACTGCCGGGCGGGCGGTGCGCGGGCTCCCGCGCGGAGGTCGCCATCGCGGCCCGGACGATCCACTCCTGGTCCTGCCGGTCCACCGTGTCGAGGGCGGCGATCCGCTCCCGGACCCGGGCGAGCCCGGGCCGGTCCGTCTCCACCGCCGTCGGCCGCCCGCCGGCGCCCCCCAGACGGGCACGGCCCGGGCGGGCGGTGAAGAGCGGCACGTCACCCGCCCACAGCTGGCCGAGCTCGTCGTCCTCCAGACCGGGGAAGGCGGCCGCACCGAGCCGGTCGGTGCGGAGCGTCTCCAGGATCCGGTGCCGTGCCGCGGCGTCCGCCAGCAGATCGGGATGGGTCGACTCGTCGAGCAGCATGGTGTAGACCCAGGTCGGGCGCGCCACCACCCGCACCTCGTCCCCGGCGAAGGACTCCAACGGGCCGCCGGGCCGCAGCAGTTCCTCACGGGCCCGGCTGATCGCCGTGTACCCGGCGCGGAACCCGGCGCACATCGCCTCGACATGGGCGCCCGGCTCGGCGGGCTCCCCGTCCAGCCGCGGCCGGTTGGCGGACTCGGCCATGGTCCCGGCCCGGCGCACCAGGCGCATGGTGTCGGTGCCGGCGTCGGCCCAGTCGGCGCGGACCACGGGGGAGACCGCCTGCCGGCCCCCGCCCACCCCGGACACGTCCAGCGCGCTGTCGTCCCCGACGAGCAGCTGCGGCAGCAGTCCGACGCGGTACACCGAGTCGTGCAGGGCGCGCGCGGCCGGGTCGTCGGTGCCGGCTCCCGTCAGCGGCGGGTGGAACAGCGTCTCCAGGTCGACCAGGACCGGGTGCTCCCCGACGGCGATCAGGTTCTCGTGGTGCAGGTCGGTCCCGTCGAGCACGTGCAGCAGCGACAGCAGCACCCCCTGGCGGCGGTAGAACGCCTCGACCTCCGCCGGCTCCGCGCAGCCCCGCGCCTCGACGAACTCCACCCACCCGTAGCGCTCCCGGTCGACCAGCCGGAGCGTCCTCAGGTCCACCGCGCCCGGCAGCCCGTTGAACCACGCCACGAGTTCGTTGAAGTGGCGGTGCACGGCGATCGGACGCGGCTTGTAGACCAGCCGGGCGCCGCCCTCGAAGCGGAGCAGCATCACGGAACGGCCGCCCCCGTGCCCGTCCCCGGCCCCCGGCTCGACACCCGTCAGCCGCCCCGGACTCCCGTCCAGCAGGCCGCCGGACACGGCGGGGAGGTCGTCGGCCAGCCGCCCCAGCATCTCGGCGAGGGCGTCGGCCGCGTCGAGGCTCGCCCGGGAGAGGATCCGCGCCAGCACCGGCCGGCCGGTGAGCAGCGCCGTGAGACCGCCGCGCGTGGCGGTGCGCCGGAGGAAGTCCCGGTACCGGGCCCGGGGATCGGCACCGTCCAGCCGTCCCGCGCCGCGCGCCTCGTGGAGTTCGAGCACCAGGGTGCGGGCGGCCATGCGGGCCAGCCGGCGACGGAGGTGACGCTCCAGGTCGGCGCGGACGGCGGGAAGGTCCACCACGGCCCGTACGGACTCCGGCACCGCCGTCAGCAGCCGCTCACCGGCGCAGGCGGCGAACGGCTCCAGCACCCGCTCGAACCCGGTGAGGCCGGGGTGGTCCCCCTCGGGGACCACGGCCTCCTCCGGCGCGGTCCGTACCACCCGCAGGGTGAACTCGGCCCAGTCCGGCGGCTCGGCCGGCGAGGGCTCCGCGTACCGGCCCGGCTCCTGCCCCGCCGGGCGGGCGACCGTGCCGCGCCGCCACCAGCGCTCGTCCCCGAACGGGAGCCGTCCGGCCTCCCCGCCGGCCGGGTCCGGCCGGTCGTGCCGCTCCTGGGGGAGGCCCGCGCCGTCACCGGCGCCCGCGGGCGGCCTCGGACGGTTCCGGACGCCGTCCACCCCGTCCCGCCTCTCCTCAGCCGCCATCGCTCCTCCTCCGCGGTCCCGGACCGACCGGTCGCCGTGCCGCACCCATGCTGTCCCGGGGGGCGGACCCGGGACATGGGGGCACGTCCCCCATCTTTCCGACCCGGCCGGCGGCGGAGGCTCCGTCAGGGGGCGGAGGGCACCGTCGCGAGGGACGGGGAGGAGGCCCGTCCGGCCAGGAGACGGGGGGAACCGGTGCCGTCGGCGGGGACCGACCAGATCCCTCCGCCGTATCCGTACGCGAGGGTCCGCGCGTCCGTCCACAGGGCCTGGTCGTCGAAGCCCCGGCGCTCCGCGACCGGGTGCTCGCGGCCGGTGGCCAGGTCGAGGACGTACAGCCGCCACGGCTCGCGCGGTCCCTCGGAGACCCGCTTCTTGAACGCGATCCGGGTGCCGTCGGGGGAGAGGGACGGGCACTCGACGTTCTCGCGGAGGGCCCGGGCGGACCACGCCGCCAGGTCGCCCTCGACGAGACGGGTCCGGCCCCCCGTGGAGACGGTGGCGTAGAAGCGGTTGTCGTCGGCGGCGAAGGTCACGCCCCAGTAGTTGACGTCGGGGGCGTGGTGGCGGCGGCCGCCGAGGGTCAGCGGGATCTGCTCGATGTTCTTCACCAGATAGCCGGTGCGCAGATCGAGGACGGAGGTGCGGGTGGAGAAGGACGAGCGGGCGTACGAGTCGCCGGTGGCGAACATCGTCCAGGCGAGCAGCGACCCGGAGGCGGAGACCCGGGCCCGGCTCGGGATGCCCGGCAGGCCGATCCGGCGCACCTCGCGCAGCCGCCGGTCGAGCACGATCGCGTACGAGCGGGCCGGGACGCCCGGCCGCCGCTGGAGGCAGAGGGCGGTGTTCCCGGCCGCGTGGAAGCGGTCGCAGGCCGGGCCGCGCGCCACCCGGCCACCGGGCGCCGCCGGGTCGACGCGGGCGACGCGGCCGGTCACGGAGTCCCGGGCGTAGAGCGCGCCGGCCCCGCCGTCCAGGGTGAAGCCGGGCTCGGCCGGGCGGCCGGTGGCGGCCGCCCGGCCCGAGGCCGCCCGCAGGGTGTAGGCGGTCGCCCCGCCGCCGAGCAGCAGGAGCGCCAGGACGATGATCCCCACGCGGGTACGGGCGGAGGCGCCGGTCGGGGCGGACATGGGTCAGTCGGTCCTCTCGGAGGGCTCGGGGGCGGTGCCCGCGGCGGCGGGGTCCCGGGGGAGAAGGCGCGCCGAGCAGCAGACGGCGGCGGCGAGCGCGACGAGGGCGGCGGTGAGCGCGGTCTCCGGGCCGCTCGCCGTCCACAGGGCGCCGAAGGCGACGGCGGCGCCGACGCGGGCCAGCGCCTGGGCGGTCTGGACGAGGGCGAGCCCGCTCGCCTGCCGCCCCTCGGTGAGGAAGGGGCCGGTCAGCGCCATCAGGACGCCGTCGGTCGCGGCGTAGAACGTGCCGAGCAGGGCGAGGACGCCGGGGAGGACGACGGCGTCGGGCAGCGGGACGAGCAGCAGGCCGTAGGCGAGGAGGAGGGCCCCGTGCCCGTACAGCAGGGGGCCGCGCCGGCCGAACCGGTCGGCGAGCCGGCCGGCCGGGACGGCGAGCAGCAGGAAGACGGCGGCGGCGCCGAGCGGCAGGAAGGGGAACCACGTCGGATCGAGCTCCAGCCGGCGCTGGAGCAGCAGGTAGAGGAAGGAGTCGCCGACGGTGGCGGCGCCGAGGAGCCCGGCGCACAGCACGATCCGGCGGTGGCCGGGCGAGCGGAGGACGGCGAGGAGCCCGGCACGCGCGCGTGGCGCCGCCGGAGGACCGGGCCGCGGGGTGGTGTCGCGGGCGCGGCCGGGGACGAGCAGCAGCCAGAGCAGGACGCCGAAGGCGCCGACGCAGAAGCCGACGGCGAAGACGGCGTCGTACGCGTCGGCCGTCGCCCACAGCAGGGCGAAGGCGGCGAGGGGGCCGAGGAGGGCGCCGGTCGTGTCCATGGCGCGGTGGACGCCGAAGGCGCGGCCCAGCTCCCCGGGCGGGCTGTGCAGGGTGATCAGGGCGTCGCGCGGGGCGGTGCGGACGCCCTTGCCGAGCCGGTCGGCGGCGATGGCCCCGGCGATCCCGCCGGTCGCGCCGCCGGCGAGCAGGAGGCCGAGCCGGGAGAGGGCGGAGAGGGCGTAGCCGAGGCCGCCGACCGCCTTGTGGCGCCCGCCGCGGTCGGCGGTGGCGCCGCCCAGGAGCCGCACGAGGGCGGTGGCGCCGGTCGAGAGGCCGTCGAGCAGCCCGAACTGGAGGGGGGAGAGGCCGAGTCCGAGGACCAGGTAGAGCGGCAGGACGGCGGTCACCATCTCCGAGGAGACGTCGGTGACGAGGCTGACCGCCCCGAGGGCGAGGACGGTGCCGGGAACGCGCCGCCGGACCCCCGAGGGGGCGGGCGGCGCGTCCGGGCGACCGGTGGTCGCGAGGTACATCAGTGACAGGTGTAGGTCGGGGCGGAGTCCTTGACCTGGTCGTCGGTGCCGACGTACTGCCAGGTGTAGGTGGTGTCGGTGAGGTCCAGCTTCAGCACGCCGTACGGGCCGCTGATCCGCTTCTGGCTGTGGGGCTGGACGGTCTCGATGTCGTACGGCTCGGCGCCGCCCATGCCGCCGACGATCTCGACGATGCCGTCGGCGGTGGCCCGCCCGTCGGCGTCCTGCGGGGCGAAGCGCTCGTAGTGGTGGTCGTGGCCGTTGAGCACGAGATCGGCCTTGGCGGCGTACAGGATCTTCCAGACGGGCTGGGAGACGGGGTCGTTGCCGTGCCCGCCGGACGAGTACAGCGGGTGGTGGAAGTAGGCGGCGAGGCAGCCCTTGGTGTTCCGCGCGAGGTCGTCCTTGAGCCACTGGATCTGCGCGGCGTCGTCGAAGGAGTTGGAGTCGAGGGCGACGAAGTGCCAGTTGCCCTGGTCGTAGCTGTAGTACGGCTTGCCCTGCGGGTAGGCGATCGCGCCGAAGTACGCCTTGTAGCCGGCGAGGGAGCCGGCCGGGTCGTACGTCTCGTGGTTGCCGGGGACGGGCCGGGTCTTCGCCTTGAAGACGCCCCAGCTCTTGTCGTAGTAGGCGCGGAAGTCGGACAGCAGGGCGTCGTCGTACTGGTTGTCACCCATCGTCAGGTAGAAGGACGGGGCGATCCGCTGGGCGAGGGCCGCCGTCTTCGGGTGGGCGCAGGAACTGCTGGAGGCCGTGCACTGGGCCGCGATGTCACCGGCCGCGACGACCGTGAAGGAACCGGTGGGCGGGGGAGTCGTGCCGGTGGTGCCGTACACCTCCACCGTGTAGAGCGAGTAGCCGTACGAGGTGCCGCGCGCCGTCCCGTGGACGCGCAGGTGACGGCCCTGGCCGGCGAGTCCGGTCCAGTCGTCGGTGCCGCCGTTCCCCGCGGTCTCGGTGGCGAGGCGGGTCCAGGTGGTGCCGTCGGCGGAGATCTCGACGCGGTACGCCTTGGCGTAGGCCGCCTCCCAGACGAGCTTGACGCGGGAGACGGTGGCGGACGGGCCGAGGTCGACGCGGAGCCACTGCGGGTCGACGCCCTCGGCGCTGGCCCAGCGGGTGGCGGAGTCGCCGTCGAAGGCCTTCTCCGGTCCGAAGGTGCTGTCCTCGACGGAGGACGAGGTGGCCGGACGCCCCTGGGAGATCAGGGTGTCGGCGGCGGCGCCGGCCCGGTCCGGGAGGGCGAGGAGGAGCCCGCCGACGAGCAGCAGCACGCCGGCGAGGACGAGGGAGAGGGGAGTGGTCGTGGTGCGACGGGGTGGGGCGGAGGCGAGCAGGCGCATACCTGGACTCCCTGGCCTGAGGAGAGGGGAGAGCCGGACACCGTGCCGGGGCACCACGGTGGGGGCCGTCCGCGCCCTGGGACATGGGCGCGGACGACCGACCGCGTGGCGTTCGGGACGCCACACGACGGGTGGTGCTCGGCGGCCGGGTCAGAGCTCTCACTGAGCGCGTCACGTCCCTCGGGGAGGGCCGCCGCGCCGGGCCGCTGCCGGGATGCTAGCGGATAGGAAGGTTTCCTACCAGGCTGCGGTCCAGGTCGTGGAGGCCCCGGTGGCGGCCCCCTCGGGCGCCCCCGTGGTCCGCAGCGTGCCACCCTCCAGCCGCAGCCAGCGGTCCACCCCGATCTCGGTGAGGAACCGCTGGTCGTGGCTCACCACCATGAACGCGCCCCGGTAGGACCGCAGCGCGCCCTCCAGCTGGCCCACGCTGAGCAGGTCCAGGTTGTTGGTCGGTTCGTCGAGCAGCAGCAGCTGGGGGGCCGGTTCGGCGCACAGCACACAGGCGAGGGTGGCCCGGAGCCGCTCGCCGCCCGACAGGACCCCGACCGGCAGATGGGCCCGGGCGCCCCGGAAGAGGAAGCGCGCGAGCAGGTTCATCCGCTCCGCCTCGGGCCGTTCGGGCGCGAACGCGGCGAAGTTCTCCGCCACCGTCCGCTCCGGGTCCAGCAGGTCCAGGCGCTGCGAGAGGACGGCGACACGGACGTCGCCCCGCCTGATCTCCCCGCCGTCCGGGACGAGTTCACCCGCGACGATCCTCATCAGGGTGGTCTTCCCCGAGCCGTTGGGGCCGGTGAGCGCGATCCGCTCGGGACCCCGCACGGACAGGTCGACACCGCCGGGGCCGAACAGGTCCCGCCCGTCGTGCCGTACCCGCATCCCCTCCCCGAGGAACAGGTCGCGCCCGGCGGGGACCTGGGTGTCGGGCAGGTCCAGGACCAGCCGCTGCTCGTCCCGGAGCGTCCGCCCGGCCTCGTCGAGCCGGGCCTGGGCCTCGCCGACCCGGGAGGCGTGGGTCTGCCCGGCCCGGCCGGCGGACTCCTGGGCACCCCGCTTCATGGTGCCGGCGAAGATACGGGGCAGACCGGCGCTCTTGAGGTTGCGGGCGGCGTTGCTCGCGCGGCGCTCGGCCCGCTCGCGGGCCTGCTGCATCTCCCGCTTCTCGCGCTTCAGGTCCTGTTCCGCGTTGCGCACGTTCTTCTCGGCGACCTCCTGCTCGGCGCGCACGGCCTCCTCGTAGGCGGTGAAGTTCCCGCCGTACAGGCGCAGCCGGGAGCCGCCGAGTTCGGCGACGGAGTCCATGCGGTCGAGCAGCGCCCGGTCGTGGGCGACCACCAGGAGGAGGCCGTCGAAGTCCGACAGCGCGTCGTACAGCCGGTGCCGGGCCTCCAGGTCGAGGTTGTTCGTCGGCTCGTCGAGCAGCAGGACGTCGGGCCGCTTGAGCAGCTGCGCGGCGAGACCGAGGGAGACGATCCGGCCGCCGCTGAGGGTGCCGAGGGTGCGGTCGAGGGCGAGCGCGCCGAGACCGAGCCGGTCGAGCTGGGCCCGGGTGCGCTCCTCGATGTCCCAGTCGTCGCCGATGGTGGCGAAGTGCTCCTCGCCGACGTCGCCGGACTCGACGGCGTCCAGGGCGCGGATCACGTCGGCGACGCCGAGCACGTCGGCGACGGTGAGGTCGGCGGTCAGGGGGAGGGTCTGGGGGAGGTACCCGAGGGTGCCGCCGACGGTGACCGAGCCCGAGGCGGGGCGCAGCTCGCCGGCGATCAGCTTCAGGAGGGTGCTCTTCCCGGAGCCGTTCGGCGCGACCAGGCCCGTGCGGCCGGCGGCCAGGGCGAAGGACAGGTCGTCGAAGACGGGGGTGTCGTCGGGCCAGGAGAAGGAGAGGCCGGAGCAGACGACGGTGGCGTGGGACATGAAGGTGACCTCGCGGGGAGGGAGGGGGGCGAGCGTGGGATGCGGATACGGCTCCGCCCCGGGCAGACAGGGAGAGGGGTACTGGGTACGACGAACCGGCCACCCCGGCGTGCGCTCCTCGGCGCGTCCGGTGGCCGTCAGATCCGGATCTCACCCGGAGATGTCGTCGTCACCCGCCACGTCTGCTGCTCTCCTCGATACACGATCAACGTCCCCACCAGCCTAACAGTCCGCCCCCGCGGACCGGTGGGATTTACGCCCGCGCCGAGGGCCCGGCGGGGTGCGGGTGGGCCTTGGCGAGCGTGCAGACGCCGTCGACGCACCGGCGTTCCAGACGGCCCCGGGAGATCGTCTGCGCCAGGCCGACCGCCCAGCAGGTGGGGCAGCCGCGGAAGGCGATCAGGGCCAGCGGGGCGGCGAGGAGGGTGACCGGTCCGGCCACCGGCACCAGGGCGATCGAGCCGATGACCAGACCGAAGCCGAGGGCGCCGCGTGCGAGGTGGCGAGGGACGGACGTGCTGGCGTAGTCGGGGCTCGGGGCGGGCTTCCTCACGGCGACGGCGTCGAGGACGGGTGGGGTGTTCACGGTCGCGGGTCTCCTTCGTCGGGGCTGGTGCTGGGGCTGGGGCTGGGGTCGGGGTCGGGGCCGGGGGAGGGGGTGGGGAGGTGGTGGGGTCGGGGGCGGTCGGGGCGTCCGGTTCGGGCGGGGTGGCGGGTGCGGCCGGGTGCTCAGCGGGGTGCGTGGCCGGGTGCCTCGCCGGGGGCCCGGTCGGGTGCCGCCAGGGACTCGCGGAGGGCGGCGCGGGCCCGGTGGAGCCGGGACTTCATCGCGGCGGTGCTCAGGCCGAGCGCGTGCGCGACGGTCCGGCCGGGCAGGCCCTGCACGTCCCGCATGATCAGGACCTGCCGCTGGTCGCGGGGGAGGGCCCCGACGGCGGCGGCGATCCGCCGGGCCTCCAGGCGGTGCAGGACCGCCTCCTCCGCCGACGGTTCGGCCGCCGTGTCCGGGCCGGCCGCCCCCGGCTCCTCGGCCCGCGAGACCAGCAGCCGGACCTGCCGGAGGCATTCGTTGCGCACGATGCGGAACATCCAGGAGGCGAGCGCCCCGGTCGCCCGCAGGGTGCCGATCTTCCGGTAGAGGATGATCAGCGCCTCCTGCGCCGCGTCCTCCGCGTCCTGCGGCGAGGCGCACAGCGTCAGGGCGAACTTCCGCACGTGCGGCTGCGATTCCATGACGACGGTGGTGAGCGAGGCGACGTCGCCGTCCTGGGCCGCCTTGACCAGTCGTTCGTCGGGCCAGGAGAAGGGTCGGTTCATGGGCTCTTCCTCGTACTCTGCGGGCTCACGCGGCGCGGGCCCGGATCAGGCGCGGCTCTTGTACCGCCGCATGAGGTGCAGACTGCACGCTCCGACGAGCAGGACTCCGACGACGACGAGGCCGGTGATCAGCATGATGTCTCCTTCCGGTGGGGCCGGCCCTGTCGGCCGGTACGCGGATAAGAGACGGCGGGTCCCGGAAAGGATTCGCCCCCGCCGCGGGAAATTTCCGGGGGCGGGGGCAAGGGCGAGGACGGGGGCGAGGGGTGTCGGGCAGGGGCGTGTGAGCCGGGCCGTCGGGCCGGGGCGCCTGTCAGACCGGCAGGCGCGACAGCAGGCCCGCGAAGTCCGTGCCCGGCGGGAGGGTGCCGAAGGCGAGGCCCTGGTCGCCGGAGAGGCGCGACGCGCAGAACGCGTCGGCGACCGCGGGCGGGGCGTGCCGGACCAGGAGCGAGCCCTGGAGGACCAGCGCGGCCCGCTCGGCGACCCGGCGGGCGCGCAGCGGGGCGTCCTCGGTGAGGCGCAGCTCGCCCTGGAGGGCGGTCCAGGCCGCGTCGAGCCGCCGGTCCGCTCCGGACGCCGCCCCGACCTCCGTACGGAAGGCCTCCAGGGCCTCCGGTTCGCGGGCCAGGGCGCGCAGCAGGTCGAGGGCGCCGACGTTTCCGGAGCCCTCCCAGATGCTGTTGAGCGGTGCCTCGCGGTACATGCGCGGCATGCCCGACGCCTCGTCGTACCCGTTGCCGCCGAGGCATTCCAGGGCCTCGGCGACCGCCGCGGGCTGCCGCTTGCAGACCCAGTACTTGCCGACGGTGGTGGCCAGGCGGAGGAAGGCGCGCTCGCCCTCGTCGCCGAGGCGGGCACGGTCGGCGGCGCCGGCGAGGCGCAGGCCGAGCGTGGTGGCCGCCTCCGACTCGAGCGCCAGGTCGGCGAGGACGTTGCGCATCAGCGGCTGGTCGATCAGCGTCGCGCCGAACACCGAGCGGTGGCGGGCGTGGTGGGCCGCCTGGGCGAGCGCGCCGCGGATGCCGGCGGCGGAGCCGAGCACACAGTCCAGACGGGTCATCGTGACCATGTCGATGATGGTCCGCACGCCCTTGCCCTCGGTGCCGACCAGCCACGCCACCGTGTCGTCGAACTCCGGCTCGCTGCTGGCGTTGGAGCGGTTGCCGAGCTTGTCCTTGAGCCGCTGGATGCGGAAGGTGTTGCGGCCGCCGTCGGGCAGCACGCGCGGGACGAGGAAGCAGGAGAGGCCGCCGGGCGCCTGGGCGAGGACGAGGAAGAGGTCGTTCATCGGCGCGCTGGTGAACCACTTGTGACCGCGCAACCGCCAGGTGCCGTCCGGGAGTTCGGTGGCGGTGGTGGTGTTGGCGCGGACGTCGCTGCCGCCCTGCTTCTCGGTCATGCCCATCCCGGCGAGCAGCCCGCGCTTCTCCGTCGGGGTGCGCAGCCCGGGGTCGTACGACCGGCTGGTGAGCAGCGGCACGTACGTCTTCGCGAGCTCGGGGGAGTGGCGCAGCGCGGGGACGACCGCGTACGTCATCGAGACCGGGCACAGGTGGCCCGGCTCCAGCATGGTGGCGAGCATGAAGCTGCCGGCGCGTGCGACATGGGCGCCGGGCCGCTCGTCGGCCCAGGCGGCGCCGGCGATGCCCTCGCTCACGGAGAGGTCCATGAGCCGGTGGTAGGCCGGGTGGAACTCGACCTCGTCTATCCGGTTGCCGTACCGGTCGTGGGTGCGCAGTTCGGGCTCGTTGCGGTTGGCCTGGTCGGCCCAGTGCTGGGCCTCCTCGCCGGCGACGACGCGGCCGAGGCGGTGCAGGTCCTCCAGGTGCCAGCCGGCGCCCTCCCGCTCGACGCCTTCGAGCAGCACGGGGTCGGCGGCGGCGTCGTGGCCGGTGAGCGGCGGGGTCTGGTTGGTGACGGCGTGCGTCACGGCGGTGGGACGGCTCTGGGGCGCGGCCTCGGCGGTGGTGGTGTCGGAGCCGGGAGTTGTGGTCACGGTGTTCGCTCCTCCGGAAGGCGGGTCGGTACGGGGGCGGTGCGGGGGTGGTGCGGCGCTGGTCTGCGGCGGCGGTCACGACGGCGTTCCGTGAGGGACGGCGGAATCGGCGACGTTCTACGGCGGAAACGGCGACGCTCTACGGCGCGGGGGCGCCCGCGCAGCGCAGCGCCATCGCGGTGAGCTCGGCGAGGAGGGCGTCGGTGGTGGTCGCGCCGGGGGTGCCGAGCGGGTCGACCAGGACCTCGCCGATCGCGCCGGTGAGCGCGGCGGCGGTGATCTCGCCGTTCTGCTCCGGCAGCGCCCCCTCCGCGATGCCCTCCCGCACCACCTCGGCGAAGAGGGCGCGGTAGCGGCGCCGGAAGTCGAGGCGCTCGGCGCCGACGGCGGGCTCGGCCGGGGCGGCGAGCAGGGCGTAGGCGAGCCCGCGGTTCTCCAGGGCCCGGCGGGCGAAGACCTGGATGCCGCGGCTCAGCCGCTCGACGGGATCGCCGGGCGTGGCCAGCACCTCGCCGAGGACCTCCACCTCGCGCCCGGCGGCGCGCCGGAAGACCTCCACGGCGAGCGCCGCCTTGGACGGGAAGTGCTGGTAGACGGAGCCGGCCGCGATTCCGGCGGCGTCGGCGACCGCCGTCACGGACGCCTGGGACCAGCCCACCTCGGCGACGACCGAGGTGGCGCAGGCGACCAGGTGCTCCCGGGCGGCTTCGAGCCGGCGGATCTCGGCGGGGGTCTTGCGGTAGGCCATGAAAGAAGTGAACCACCATTCAGAGTTTCCCGCCACGGTCGGCTCCCCCGGCCCGGGCACACCGGGAGAACGTGACGCACCTCTGCGCCCCGCTGGGCGGAGCCGTTCGCGCGGCCGGCACCAAGGAGGCCCTCGTCTGTGGCGAACGGAGCCGGACCTAGGGCGAGTTCGCCACCGCGGCCCGGCACGCCGCGACCCTGTCGGGCGTCTTCCGGCCGACCCCGCGCGGCCAACCGGATCAGCCGAAGTCGGGGATGGGGTGGTCGGGGGCCAGGGCGGCGGCGATGCGCTGGGTGATGACGTGGGCGGTGTGCCCGCTCGCGGAACCCGGGCTCAGGGTCGTCGAGACGGCGATGGCGAGGCGCGAGGAGGGGAGGTACGCCTGGGACGCCGAGTAGCCGAAGAACAGCGGGTGTTGGGCGATCCAGTCGCCGAGGACGAGCACGCCGAGGCCGTAGTGGGTCCGCTCGGTCTGGGCGAGGCAGACCGTGGCCGGGCACTTCCGGGTGGCGTGGCCGAGGCCGACCGTCCCGGGATCCAGCAGCTCGCGGTACGAGGCCGGGGAGAGGAGCCGGCCGGAGCCGATGCCGCCGGCCGAGGCGGCGAGGTCGCAGATGTCGGTGGTCTGCACGGCGCCGGGCGCGGTGGTCCACGAGGGGTTCCAGAAGGAGGACTCCTCGTAGGTGCCGCGGTCGGCGGTGAAGGCGTGCAGGACGGGCTCCGGGATGGCCGGGGTGAAACCGTTGCGGGTCTCGGACAGCCCCAGCGGCCGCAGCACCTGGCGGCGCAGCAGCACGTCGAGCCGGGTACCGGTGATCTTCTCCAGGGCGGCGCCGAGGAGGACGAAGTTGGCGTGCGAGTAGCTCCAGTTGGTTCCCGGCTCGTACCAACGGTCCTCGTCCGTGGCGAGGTCGACCAGTTCGCGGGCGGTCCACTGGCGGAACGGGTTCGCCACCACGGCCTGTTGGAAGGTGGGGAGCCGGACGTAGTCGACGAGACCGGTGGTGGAGGCGGCGAGCATCCGCAGCGTGATCCGGTCGCCGTCCGGCAGCTCCGGCAGCCAGCGCGAGACCGGGTCGTCGAGCCCGACCCTGCCCTGGTCGACCAGGCGCAGCAGGGCGGTGCCCATGTAGCTGATCGCGATGTTCCCGTTCCTGAAGTGCATCGCGGGGTCGGCCGGGACCCCGGTCATCGACTCGCCGAGCGCGGTGGTGACGACCTCGCGGTCGCCGTCGGTGACGCGCACGATCACCGACTTGAGCCCCAGCTCGGTCTTGGCGCGCTCCGCGATCCGCGCCACCTCCCGGGCCGGGCCGTGGCCCGGCACCTCCGAGGCGACGCAGGGGTGGCCGCGACCGTCGCCACCGGCCGGGCCGGCGGAGGGGACCGCGGAGGCCGCCTGACCGGCCGCGGGGGAGACGAGGGCGGTGAGGGCGAGGATCGCGGTGAGGGCGGCGAGGCGCTTCCGGGACAGCGGGCGGGACGCCGAACCGGACGGCGAGCGGGAGAGCGAACCGGACAGCGGACGGGCTGGTCTCATGGCCGGAGTATCGGCCGGGCCGATGGCGGCGCGGCGCGGCGGGGACCCGACGCGCACGCACGTCACCCGTCTGTCTGTCCTCCGGGCCGAGCCGGGCCGGGCGGGGTCGGTCCGGGCCGGTCCGGGGCGGTCTGGGCCGAGCCGAGCCGGGCCCGGCCGGGCGGGGGCGAGGGCGGGCCCGACCGTGGTCGAGGGCCGGGGCGGGGGCGGCGTTGTCAGTGGCCTCTGGTTGCATGCCGGGCGTGAACCTGCCGCACGAGCACGACGAAGCCCCCGCCGAACTCCTCGCCCGGCTGCACCGCAGGGCCTGGGCCGACACCGACGAGCTCCGCTGCCGGGAGCCCGGCCACCCGGACGGCCACGTCTGTCTGACGGCGCCCGCCGGGGAGGTCGCCCTCGACGCCCTCCGGCGGGCGCTCGTCGAGCGGTACGGGCGGGCGCGGAACCTCGCGAGGGACGGGTACGCCGACCCGACCGTCACCGTCCACACCGGCCTGCCGCTGCTCGCCCCCTTCGGGGACCGGATCGTCGCCATGCGGGGCTGGTCCCACGGCGGACGGTGGATCGGCTTCGGAACCGTACGGGGGCCGCTCGGCGGCGTGCCCGTGCTGCTGGTCGCGGAGGGCCGCGGTCCGGGCGCCGAGGTTCCCGAGGGCTCCACCTGGCTGGGCGGGATCGTCGCCACGACCGGCCGGGACCTCGCCGCGCCCCGCCACGCGGTCGACTGGGCGGACGTCGAGGCCCGGCTCGGCACGGCGCTCCCCGTCGACTACAAGCAGCTCGCCGAGGTCTTCGGCGAGGGCGCCTTCGACGACTACCTCCGGCTGTACGTTCCCGGCTCCGACGCCCGCGGGTCGGACCTCACCGGGAACGCGTTCCGGCTGGCCGGGCACGTGCGCGCGCACGGTGGCGCGCTGTGGGAGCCGTACGCGGTGTATCCGGCGCCCGGCGGCCTGCTCCAGTGGGGGGACACGGAGCAGGCCGCCACGTTCTACTGGCTCACCGAGGGCGGCGACCCCGACCGCTGGCCGGTCCTCGCCGTCGAGGAGGACTTCGACTCCTGGGTCCGGTTCGACGGCACGGTCACCGAGTTCCTGTACCGCGTGCTCACCGACCCGCACCACCCCTTCTCCACGGCCCGGTACTTCGACCGGCACTGGTTCGAGCCCTACGGGGAGCCGGACCTCACGGCGTGACCGCGATGTTGGTGAGCCCCGCGGTGGCGCCCCGCACCGTGTTCGAGGCGTGCACGACGTTGAGCCGGCCCGGGCACTTGGACGTCGAGGTGATCCGGACGGCGTACGCGCCCACCCCGCCCAGATCCGAGGAGTTGCCGCGCCAGACGTTGCCGCAGCCGTTCGGGAAGGCCGGCGTGGTGGCCGGGTTGTGGGTCTCGTATCCGTTGGCGAAGGTGCCCGGCGCGGCGAAGGTGCCGGTGTTGCCCTCGACGAGGTAGTCGACGCCCTTCACGTCGATCCACGAGTCCGCCGAGTTCTGGCCGGTGATCCCGCGCCCGTCGAAGGTGTTGCCGCGGATCACGCCGCCGAAGGTGCCCTCCTTGACGTCGATGGCCTCGGCGGCGACGTTCGGGCCGATCCGGTTGTTCTCCACCAGCACCCGGTCCGAACGGTCGGCGCCGCCCTCGTTGCCGTGGCAGCCCCAGTTGGAGCCCGCCGAGCCGATGTACACGCCCTCGCCGTACCCCGGCTGGACCAGGCCCGTCTCCTCGACCGTCGAGTCGCGGAGCACGCCGTCCGCGGAGGAGCGCCGGAAGTGCACTCCCTCCTCCTCGACGTGGTGCACGTACAGCCCGTCCGCCCTCACGTGCGGGGAGGCGTCGACGACCACGCCCTTCTTGGAGTCCCGGACGGTGAAGCCCTCCAGGTTCCAGTAGGGCGCCTGGTACAGCCACAGGCCGTACCCGGGATCCCAGCCGGCGGTGGGCACGGGACAGGAGGGGCCGCTGCCGGACGGCCCGTCGTTGACGAGCACGGCGGTGCGCGGGCCGGTGAGCGTGATCGGCCGGTCCGCGGCGCCGGGCCGCTGGGCGACGAAGGAGCCCCGGTACTCGCCGGGGGCCATCCGGATCGTCTGCCCGGGCGCCGCCGCGGCGAGCGCGGCACGGAGCTCCGCGGCGGTGTCGACGTCGACGACGGAGCCGGCGGGCGGCGGCGTGGTGGGCGTCGGAGTCGTGGCCGTGGGGGAGGGGGTGGGGGTCGGTGTGGGCGTCGGGGTGGGGGTCGGCGTGGGAGTCGAGGTCGGCGTGGGGGTGCCGCCCTGGCACGGGGCGCCGTTGACCGTGCAGTTGAGCGGCAGGCCGAGGCCGCTGGCGTTGAAGCCGAAGCCCTGCGTCGCGCCCGGGGCGATCGAGCCGTTCCAGGAGACGGCGGTGAAGGTGTAGTGCCGGCCGCTCTGGGTCTTCGTCGCCGACCAGTGGCTGCTGACCGAGGTGCCCTCCGGCAGGTCGAACTCGACCGTCCAGCCGTTCGCCGTGGTGTCCCCGCCGTTGGCCACGGTCACGTCGGCGCCGTACCCGGTGCTCCAGGCACTGGCCCGGGTGACCGAGGCGGTGAGGGCGGGGGAGGGGGCCGTGTCGGCGGCGGCCCGGGCCGACGGGGTCAGGAGCCCCGCGGCGATCAGGCCGGCGAGGGCCGTCGCGGCCACGGCCGGAATCGCTCTGCGCATGATGGGTCGTCTCCTCCTGCCGGACGGCGGCGGGTCGGTCGGCGTTTGTTGTCAGTAAAGCTTCCTTACTGTTGCGGGCACGTCAACGGGAGCGACGGATCGATCCTTCTGGAGCGGTGCCCCGGACACGCCCCGAACGTGCCCCGGACACGCCCCGAACGTGCCCCGGACACGCCCCGAACGTGCCCCGGACACGTCCCGAAAGCGCCCCGGACACGTTCCGAACGCGCCCCGAACAACGCGCACTTCGCGCCACGGCGGGGCGCGGCCCGTCCGGCGGTGCGCTGTCGGCCCGCGCCGCCACGCCCCTACAGTGCGAGGTGACCGCGCCACCCCCGCACGCGAGGGCGTGTGGACGCCGAACAGGAGCCACGCCGTGGGCATCCCCGAACTCGACCCCGACCTCGTCGCCCGGTGGCACGCCGACGGCGGCGAACTGGTCGACCTGCTCACCCTCGTCCGCGAACGGCTCGGCGGCATCGGGGCGTTCCGCGCCGCTCCCGGGGCCGCGCCCACCGTGCTCGTCACCGACCCCGACGCCGTCCGGCACGTCCTCGCGCACCACCCCGACCGGTACGTCAAGCGCTCGCACCGCGCCCGCGTCCTCGTCGGCGACGGCGTCCTCTCCGCCACCGGAGACGCCTGGCAGCGCCAACGCCGGCTCCTCCAGTCCCAGTTCACCGGAACCGGGATGCGCCGGTACGAGGGGCGGATCACCGCCGCCGCCCAGGAGACCGCCGCGCGCTGGCGGGCGTACGCTCGCACCGGGGAGGCCTTCGACCTCGGCGCCGAGATGCGCCGCTTCGCCCTCGACACCATCTGGCGCGCCCTGACCGGACACCCGCTCGACCCCGGCACCGAGAGCGAACTCGCCGCCGTCGCCGCGGTCGTGGCCACCCTGCCGAGCCTGCCCGCCGACAAGGTGGCGGCCCGGGCGGCCGTCGCCGCCGACGTCGCCCGCGTCGACGCCGTCGCCGAACGGGCCGTCCGCGCCGCCCGGGACGACGGCGCCGGGCCCGACGGCCCCGGCCTGCTGCACGTGCTGGTCGAGGCGGCCGAGAGCCGCCCCGAGTACACCGACCGGCTCATCCGCGACGAACTCGTCACCCTCCTCGTGGCCGGGCACGAGACCACCGCCACCACCCTGACCTGGCTGTACCTCCTCCTCGGCCGTCACCCCGAGGCCCGCGAACACGCCCTCGCCGCCGGACCCGACGGCTCCCCCGAGCGACAGCGTGCCGTCCAGGCACTCGTCCACGAGACGCTCCGCCTCTACCCCTCCGCCTGGATCCTGCCCCGCCACGCCGCCGAGCCCGACACCCTCGCCGGCCACGAACTCCCCGCCGGGACCGACCTCCTCGTCTGCCCCTACCTCACCCACCGCGACCCCGGACTCTGGCCCGACCCCGAGCACTTCGACCCCACCCGCTTCACCACCCCCGGCCGCCGCCCCGGACACCCCGGCGCCTACCTGCCGTTCGGCATCGGACCCCGCGCCTGTCTGGGCCTCCAGTTCGCGCTCCGGGAGTCCACCACCCTCCTCGAACAACTGTTGCCCGGCCCCGTCCCCCGCCTCCTCGCCCGCCCGGAACGGACCGCCTACGGCCTCACCGTCCGCCCCGAGGGCTCCACGGCGGCCGTCCTCGCCGCCGAACGGGCGGATTGCCCGGCTCCGATGCGCTAACCTCCCGGCTTGTCCCGGGCACGGGCCCGGCCCGGAGAAGCCGGCGGGGAGAAGACAGGTGACGCAGTTCGAGGACCAGGTCCCCTTCGTGGCGCGGCTGGAATCCGACGACAGGCAGGCGCTGTTCCACAGCGGAAGCCCCCTCGTCTTCCCGGCGCGCCACATCCTGTTACGCGAGCACGAACCCTCCACGCACGTCCTCGTCATCCTCTCCGGATGGGCCAAGGTCACCTCCGCCGCGCCCAACGGGTACGAAGCGCTCCTCGCCCTCCGCGGCCCCGGCGACATCGTCGGCGAACAGGCCCTCCTCAGCGGCCGCCCCCGGGGCGCCACGGTCACCGCCCTCGAACAGGTCGACGCCCTCGCCTTCGACGCCGACCGCTTCGGCGCCCTGCTCGACGAACGCCCCGGCATCGCCCGCAAGCTGCTCGCCCTCACCGCCGACCGCACCCGCGACAGCGACCGCCGCCGCGTCCAGTACGCCTCGCTCAACGTGCAGGAACGCCTCGCGCTGCTGCTCCTCGAACTCATCCGCACGCACGGCGAGGAGTCCGCCGACGGCGTCCAGCTCACGGCCGGACTCACCCAGAGCGAACTCGCGGGCTCCGTGGGCGCCTCCCGCGAGGCCGTCGCCCGCCTCCTGAAGCAGCTGCGCGAACGCGGCATCGTCCGAACGGGCAGGCGCGGCCTCGTCGTCGTACGACCTGACGTACTCCGCCGGATAGCGCGCGCCGGCACCAGCTGAGAGCCGCCGGGCGCCCCCGCGCGCCGACCTCCGGGGTGCCCTTCTGTGCACACGGTCACATTCGGGGTGTGCCCGGTGCCGTCGCCCCCGTCGCCCCGCGACTGACATCGTCGCGATGACCCCACGGCCCCTCGAAGGCCCTGTCACCAGTGGAAGGCGTCCATGCGCGAGCCTGTCAACCGGACCATCCTGCTCCTCGACATCGAGAGGTTCAGCCGTCGCGACGACGTGGTGCAGGCCGTGCTGCGGCGCGGCCTGAACACGATCGTGGACCAGACGCTGGAAGCCGCCGGCGTCGAGCCCACCCAGCAGTACCGCGAGGACCGGGGCGACGGCCTCATCGTGCTCCTCAGCGGCGACGTGGCCAAGACCGCGCTGCTGCGCGCCCTCCTCACCACCGCGCGCGACCTGCTCCACGAGCACAACCTGCTGGCCTCGGACAGCGCCCAGATGCGGCTGCGGATGGTCCTCGCCGTGGGCGAGGTCGCCCACGACCCGCACGCCGGGACCACCGGCGGCGTCGTGGGCCACGACCTCAACCAGGCGTGCCGGCTGCTGGACGCCGACGTCCTGCGCACGGCCCTCGCCGCGCGCCCCGACGAGCACGCCGTCCTCGCCGTCAGCGAGCCCGTCTACCAGGGCATCGTCCGGCACGGGCACCGGGGCGTCAGGCCGGAGCTGTTCCGGCCCGCCGACGTGGTGGTGAAGGACGGCGTGCTGGCCGCCTGGATCCACCAGGGTGCCGCGGGCCCGGCCACGCACACGGGCCCGGCCGCACCCGCGGGCCCGGCCGCGCACACGGAACCGGCCGCGCACACGGAACCCGCCGCCCCCGCCCCTCGGGCCGAGGCCGCCTCGACCGCCGCCGGGCGACCCGCGCCCGTCTTCCACTTCCACGGCAACCCGGTGGTCCACGGCTCCTTCGTCGCCGGGGACCAGCACGGGGTGAGCGGTGGCACCGTCCACGGCGACGTCGTCCTCGGCGGCAGCCGTCACCGGGACCCGCGCGGCGCCGACGGCGCCGACGGCGCGGAAGGGAGCCAGGCGTGAGCACCCCGCAGGAGCAGCCTCCCGCCCCCGGGGAGCCGGGCGCGGCGCCGTACACCGGGGCGGCCGTCCCGCCGCAGTCCGACGGCGCCCCCGCCGTGGGCGCGCACGAGGAGCACGAAGAGGCCGACACCGAGACCGAGCACGCCTGGCACTCCCGCCGCGACCTCTACCGGCACAGCCCCGCCTTCATGCTCGGCCGCTCCGCCCGCGTCGGCGGCTCCGTCGTCGGCGGCGACCAGCACGGGGTGAGCGGCGGGCAGGTCACCGGCGACGTCATCCTCGGCAGCAAGGTCGAGTACCACTACGGCGGCGACACCGAGGAGCGCTCCGGCGAGATCCCCGTCGCCGAAGTCGAGTCCCTGGCCGCGTACTTCGTACGACCGCGCGGAGAAGGCCGTGAGGGTCGGCAAGACCGGGAAGGTCGGGAAGACCGGCAAGGCCGGGAAGACCGGGAAGGCGCCGGGGACGGTGGCGGTGACGGGGAGGGCCAGGAGGCCGACGGGCCGTTCGGGCTCGCCCTCGACGCGCTCCGGAAGCACCGCGTCGTCATCCTCTCCGGACCGGCCACCACCGGACGCCGCGCCGCCGCCCTCATGCTGCTGCGCGAGGCGGGCTCCCGCTCCTACCGGGCCCTCGACCCGGGGCTCGGGGCCGGCCGGCTCGCCGCCGAACTCCGCGACGGCTGCGGCCACCTCGTCGCCGACTTCGCCGCCACCGCCGAACGCCCCCTGCGCGAACACCACCTGCGCGCCCTCAGCGAACGGCTCCACACCACCGGCGGCCACCTCGTCCTCGTCACCGGACCACACCCCGTCGTCCCCACCGGCACCGGCCACGTGCCCTGGAGGCCGCCCGAGCCCGAGGCCCTCCTCGCCGGCCACCTGCGCACCAAGGACCTGGCCGGCCGACACGTGGCCGAACTCCTCGGACTCGCCGAGGTCAAGGCCGTCCTCGCCCAACACCGACCGGTCGCCGAGACGGCCCGCTTCGCCGACCACGTCGCCGGCCACGCGCGCGGCACGGTGACGCTCGCCGCGCTCGGCTCCTTCGGCCACATCGCCGCCGAACGGCAGGTCCGCGCCTGGTTCGACAGCGCCGAACACACCCTCCACGACAAGGCGTTCCTGATCGCCCTCGCCACCTTCGACGAGGCCCCCTACCCGCTCACCGCCGAACTCGGGGACGTCCTCTACGGGCTCCTCCAGCGCATCGAGAACCCCGGCGAGCCGGCCCGCATCCCCGTCTTCGGCACCTCCAGCGCCCAGCGCGTCGAGCAGGCCCTCGCCGAGCGGTACCAGGAACCGGAGGAGACCGAGTGGGGGCCGGTGCTCCAGACCAAGGTCCAGTTCCGGGACAAGCTCACCCCGCTCACCCTGCTCCGCGAGGTCTGGACCGGCCACCCCTCGGCCCGCCCCGCCCTCGTCGACTGGCTGCGGCGGCTCGCCGACGACCCGAGGCCCGTCGTCCGCACCAGGGCCGCCGCCACCGCCGCGGTCATGACCGAGGCGGACCTGCCGTCCGCGATGGCCCTCCTCGTCCGCGGCTGGGCGGGCGACCGCCGCCTGAGGGCCCGGCTCGCCGCCGCCAACGCCCTCGCCCTCGCCCACCACCTCGGCGCCCCGCACGTCTCGCGCATCCTCGCCGAGTGGTGCACCGCCCCCGACCACCGGCTGCGCTGGACCGCCGTCCGCGCCTACGCCCTCGTCGGCGACGCCTTCCCCCACGAGGCGCTGCTCGCCCTCACCGAGGCCGTCCGGGGCATGGAAGCGCGCGGCGGGCCCGTACGCGGCTGGACGGAGGAACGCGAGGACCTCGCCCAGTCCGCCGCCGCCCTCCTCCTCGCGGGCGGACAGGAGGCCGCCGGACGGGGCGACTGGAGCGCCGCCGCCGACCTGTGGGTCGACCTGCCGGGACTCGCCCGCGGCACCACGCGCGACTTCGTCCTGCGCGCCATGGTGCACGCCTGCGGCCCCACCGACGGCCCCGACGGCTTCGGCCGCCCGCTCCTGCTCGACCTGCTCGGCCGGGCCGACCCCACCCCGGGCACGGACGGGGCCGCGCTGCGCCAGGCCCTCGCCGCGCTCTGGCGGAGCGTCCTCAACGACCCGGTCTGCTCGGCGTCCGGGCTCCACGCGCTGCGCGTCTGGGTGCGGGCCGCGGACTCCGACCCGGGCGCAGAGGCCGCGCTCGCCGGGCTGCTGCCGCTCCTCGCCGTCTCCGTCGAGGACCACCGGCGCCTCGCCTACCTCCTGGAGAACCTCCGGACCGAACCGGTGGACGCCGGCCTCGGTGCCGTACCGGTCGCCGTCGCCCTCCGGCTGCGCGCGGGGCTGGCCGGGCCGCGCACACCGGCCGCTTCGGGCCCCGCAGGACCCTCAGCCTCGTCAGCCCCCTCAGCCTCCTCCTGAACCTCCAGATCCTCCGGCCCTCCCTCTCCCGGTGACCCACCGGTGCGCATCCCCGGGCGGGCGGCCTCCGCCGAGGCCGACCGCGACGTACGAACCGTTTCAAGGAGCAGCGTCACGATGATGAGCCAGCCGCCCCAGTGGCAGCAGGACGCCAACCGCCACACCGTCCTCGTCGACCCCGTGATCACGATCCAGGAACTGTCCCGCTTCAAGCCCCTGCGGGCCACCCGCATCGACCACGCGCTCGTCTTCACCACCCCGCAGGGAGCGCTCGACGCCTTCCTGCCGCCGAGCCGGCCGAGCCGCACCGAGCTCGCGACCCGCCGCTGGACGAGCGTGTACGAGGTCGACACCGGCCGCCACGAGGCGACCGCCCCGCTCACCCTCGCCAGCCAGAACGACGCCTTCCTCTTCGAGGTCTCCCTCGACTGCACCTGGCAGGTGACCGACCCCGCCGCGTTCGTCGCCAGCGGCGAGCGCAACGTACCGGCCCTCGTCCAGCGTTCCGTCGAGCAGATCGTCCGGCCCGTGCTCCGCGGCTACACCATGGAGGACAGCGCCGCCGCCGAACTCCACGCCCGCAAGGCCATCGAGGGAGCGGGACCGATCGGCGCGGGGGCCGGGCTCGCCGTCCACTGCGCCCTGCAGATCCGGCGCGACGAGGCGACCCTCGAACAGGCCCGTCGGCTCCGGGAGATCGAGTTCGCCCGCCAGCAGCTCGAACCCCAGCACGTCCTCCTCATGCGCGAGGACGAACTGGCCGCGCAGCGCGCCCTCACGCAGGGCCGGCAGCAGCACCAGGTCGAACTCGAACGCCAGGCCCTCGACCACGAGCGCCGGCTCGCCCGCGGCCACCAGGAGCTCGAACTCCAGGCCATCGAGGCGCAGAAGATCGACTTCTACACGTACTACCTGGAGCGCGGCGGCCCCGCGGCCATGGCCTTCCAGCTCGCCCGGCACCCCGAGGACACACGCCTCATCATGGAGAACCTTCGGACGGACCAGCTCCGCCTGATGGACAACCAGCTCAAAGTCGCCCTCCAGGCGCTGGGCGGCGGGCCCGGCGGCCTGGAAGAGCACCAGATGGACGAGCCGCGGCGGCTCGCGGCGAACGTCATGAAGGAGGTCCTCAGCGCCAAGCTGTACCAGGGCGGGGTACAGCAGCTGCCGCCCGGCGGCGCCGAGGGCGTCGCCGCGGCCCCCGAGACCGGTACGACCCCGGCGGGGCCCGGCCCGATCCCGCCCCAGGCACCGCCGCCGCCCACCGAGGACGGCGCCGTCCCGCCCCCGCCCGCGGACCCGCCCGTCTTCGGCTACCCCGCGCCCCCGAGGCCGCCGCGATGAGCGCCCCGGACCCGGCGGCGGTGCCGGTGACAGGACCGGCGGCAGGGACGGGCACGGTGCCGGCGACAGGACCGGAGCCGGAGCCGGGGTTGGGGCCGGGCGCGGAGCCGGGCGCGGTGCCCGCCCCGGTGCCGGGCCGGAGGACGGCCGAACGCCTCCTGGCGGAAGTGCGCCTGGAGGCCGCCCGCGCCGACACCAAGGGCTCCGTGCTCGTGGCCGCGCAGGGCATGGCCGCGGCCGCGCTCGTGGGCGTGCTCGCCGTCCGCGGCTGGCACCCCTCGCAGCTCGCCGTCGTAGGCCAGGTGATGTGGTGGGCGGGCGCCGCGTGCTTCCTCGTCTCCCTGATCGCCCTGCTCATGGCCGTCGTCCCGCGCTACCGCGCCGTCGACTGGAGCCCCGGCACGCCGCTCACCCACTTCGCCGACATCCAGGGCGCCGCGCGCCACGGCCTGGCCGCATTGGAGGAGGCGCTGCGGGAGACCGACCGGACGCCGGACGCCGCCGTCCTCGGCTCCCTCGTCGAGAACAGCCGGATCGTCTCGATCAAGTACGGCTGGCTGCGGGCCGGCATGGCCGGCTTCACCGTGGCCCTGGTCCTGCTGCCGGGCGCCCTCCTGGCCGGCTGACCCGCCGCCCCCGCCCCGGACCGCACACCACTCCAGGAGACACCGCCATGGCCGACCCCGCAGCGCCCCCGCCCCACCCGGAACCGCCCGCACCCGCCCCTCCGGCGGAGACACCCCCGCCCCGCCCGCAGCAGCCCCTCCCGCCGTACCCGGGCGGTACGGCTCCGGCGTACCCGGAAGAGTCGGCTCCGGAGTACCCGGAGTCGGGTCCGCCGCCGTATCCGGGCGATTCGGCCACGGCGTATCCAGGTCAGTCGGCCCCGCCGTACCCGGGCGAGCAGGCCCCGCCGTACCCGGACTCGGGTCCGCCGCCGTATCCGGGCGAGCCGAGCCCGCCGTACCCGGAGTCGGGTCCGCCGCCGTACCCGGGCGATCCGGCCCCGCCGTACCCGGGCGATCCGGGTCCCCGGGCGTACCCCGGCGAGGCTCCGGCGTATCCCGGTGAGACGCCCCCGCCGTACCCCGCGCCCGGTCCGGCGGCCGATCCCGGCGAGGCGGCCCCGCCCTACCCGGGTGGTGGCCCCGAAGTGGCCGGGCGGGTGCCGGAGGTGTCGGCGCCGCCGTCGGCCCGCCCGGTCGACCCCCGGGCGTCGTACCCGGCCACCCCGCTCCCCGGGCCGACCGCGCGCCCTCCGCGTCAGGGGTCGGAACCCCCGGCGTATCCGGGGGAGGTGGCTCCGGCGTACTCCGAGCCCGGCCCTCCTGCGTACCCGGGCGGCCCGGTTGTCGGGGCTGCACCGCCCGCGGCGGTCCCGGTTCCCGGGCCCGCCCCCGCCCCGCCGCACCCGGGTGAGGCCCTGCCCGCTCCGGCGTACCCCGTCGCGCCGGGTGTCGCGCCGCCTCCTTCCGTCCCGTACGGGGAGGGGACCGACGAGCGGCGCGACGACCTCGAAATGGACACCGGACGACGGTTGGTGAAGGCCCGTCAGCGCGGGATCGACGGCGCCGCGCTGTCGCATCTGCTGCTCACGGTGCCGATCGGGATCATCAGCCTGGGTGTCGTCACGGTGCTGTCGGCGATCGTCCACATCGCCCTCGGCGTCGTCCTGCCGATCGTCTGGCTGCTCTCCGGGCCGCTCGTCTTCAACCGGCGGGTCGAGAAGGCCATCGCCCAGCGGCTGTTCGGGATGCGGAGGCCTTCGGCGGAGGAGGCTCGGCGGCTCGACGCGGTGTGGGAGCAGGTCACCCGGCGCGCGGGGGTCGACCGGGAGAACTACGAGCTCTGGATCCAGGAACGGACCGAGCTCAACGCGACGGCGGCCGCGGGCCACATCGTGGCCGTCACCCGGCACGCGCTGGACCGGCTGTCCGACACCCGGCTGGCCGCGGTGCTCGCCCACGAGCTCGGGCACCACGTGGGAGGGCACACCTGGGCGGCGATGCTGGCCGACTGGTACGCGATGCCGGCCCGTGTGGCGGGACGCCTGATCCTGACGCTGATCGTGTTCCTCTTCGGCGTCAGGAACAAGGCGGGCTTCGCCTGCGGTGGTTGCCTCACCCTGATGATCGGCTGGCTGGTCTTCAGCCTCACCGTCGTACAGGGCATGTGGTGGCTGGTCGTACCGGTCGCGGTCGCGCCGCCGCTCGTCGCCTGGCTGCACCGGCACGCCGAGTTCAAGGCCGACGCCTACGCCGTGGGCCTCGGCTTCGGGGAGGCGCTGGAGGACGTCCTCGTACGGGAGGGCCGGGGCGAGCCGGCACAGGCCCCGCCCGGAACGCCTCTGCCGCCCGGACCGCCCATGCCCCCCGGGACACCGGTGCCGCCCGGAACGGTGCCCCTCCCGCCCGGAACGCCCGTGCCGTCCGGGCCCGTCGGCGGAGGGCTCGCTCCCCGGTCCGCCCATGCCAACGTCGAGGCCCGGCTGCGGAACGTGCGGCTCGTCATGAGCGGCCGGCTGCGGCGCTGAAAGCCCGGTCCGGCGGCCGTGCGCGGGGGTCACGGTCGCCGGGCCCGCCGTGGCGAGCGGCATGACGAAGGCCGTGCCGACGGGCGCCCGGTCGCCGACGGCGGAGAGGGACGCCCCGGCCCGAAACGACCTGACGTCCGCTCTGTTACGTTGACGGCTCCCGGTCCCGAGGAGAGGAAGCGACCCTGCCATGGCCCTCATCCACCACACCACGATGCGGCCGACCAAGCTGGAGCTCATCGCCGACTGGCTGCCGACCCGCGCGTGGTACGCCGCCGGGCCGCGGGGGCCGCTGCCGGTGAAGGCGGGCGGGTTCCGGATCGACGACCCCGAGGGCGAGGTGGGCATCGAGTTCATGGCCGTCTCCGACGGCGAGGGCCCGGAGGCGGTGACGTACCTGGTGCCGTTGACGTACCGGGGCAAGCCCCTCGACGGCGCCGAGCACGCCCTCATCGGGACCTCCGAGCACGGTGTCCTCGGCACCCGCTGGATCTACGACGGCGCCCACGACCCGGTCCTCGTCGGCCAGTTGTACGCGATGCTCGCCGGGCGGACGGTGCCGCAGCACCAGTCCGTCAGCGACGCCGTCGACCGGACCGTCGCCGCCGCCCTCGACGCGGCGGCCGTCACCACCGGGGACGCCGAGGCGCTGGACGCCGTCGACGGCGGCGGCCACACCGACGTCCGGGTCCGCGTGGGCGAGGCCGCCGAGCCCCTCATCCTGCGCTTCCGTCGCGTCCTGCGGCCGGACGACACGGACGGCACGGGAGACGCGGAAGGCGACGGCGCCGTCCTCCTCGGCCACGTCACCGCCGAGTGGACCCCCGGCGGCGCCGAGGGCGTCACCGCCCGTGGGGCGTACGTGACCCTCCACCGCGCCTGACGCGAGCCCGGGCGCTCCGTCCGCCTCAGGGGCGGAGCGCAGTCGCCAACTGGGCGCGGGAGCGGACGTCCAGCTTCTGGTAGATGCGGGTCAGGCGCGCCTCCACCGTCTTGACGCTGAGGAAGAGCTTGGCCGCCGCCTCCTGGTTCGAGGCGCCCTGGCCCACCAGCCGGGCCAGCCGCAGCTCCGCCTCGGTCAGCGACGCCAGCGCCGTGGTGACCTCGTCGCCGCCCGGCGCCGCCCCCGGCAGCTCGCCGGCCGGCGCCTCCGAGGTCAGCGCCAGCCAGGGCACCGCCCCCGCCCGCTCGAAGATCGTGGCCGCCGCGTGCAGCGCCGTCTGCGCCGCCGAGCGGCGCCGCCGCTTGCGCTCCACCCGGGCCAGCGCCATCAGCGCCCGGCCCTGCTCCAGGGGCAGGCCCGCCTCCGCGAACCGCCCCGCCGTCCCGGTCAGCAGCTCCGCCGCCTCGTCCGTCCGGCCCTCCGCGGCCAGGCACAGCGCCTGTGCCCGGTCGCAGCCCAGCAACACCGTGGTACGCCCCAGTCGTTGGGCGACCGGACGCACCTCGGCGAGCAGTGCGAGCGCGTCCTCGACGGCGTCGTGGGCGAGCAGTGCCTCCGCCAGCTCCTCGTGCCAGCGCAGCATCGACGGGTCGACCGTCGACTGCGCCCGCTCGTCGGTCTGCACCCGGCGCAGCGTCTCCAGGGCCGCCGCCACGTCGCCGTTGATCAGCTGGACCCGTCCGAGGGCGTACCGGCTGCGCGAGAGGAAGACCCGGTCGCCCTCCTCCTCCGAGGCCTGCACGCTGCGTCGCGCGTAGCTCGCCGCCCGGCCCAGGCTGCCGCCGGCCGTCTCGGCGAGCGCCAGCGCGTACCAGGCGGGGCCGGGGGACAGGCCCGCTTCGAGGGTGAGCGCCAGTGACTGGCCCGCGTGCGCGAGCGCCGCCGCGCAGGCGCCGATCCGCGACTCGATCTCCGCGAGCGTACGGAACAGCTCGATGGCGTCCTCGACCGATCCGCGCCGCTGCACCAGCGGCAGCAGCGCGTTCAGCTCGTCCCGGGCGTCGTTGAGCCGGTCGTCGAAGAGCGCGTGACGGATGGTCAGGATCTGGGCGGCGTTGCGGATTCCCAGCGGCCGCTCGGTCAGCTCCAGTTCGCGGGCGCGGGCGAGCACCGGTTCGGAGTCGGGGGAGCCGAGGGCCCGTTCCATGCGCGCCTGGACGGTCAGCGCCTGCGCGGCCGTGCGCGGGTCGCCGACCGACGCGGCGAGCGCCGCGGACTCCATCGCGGCCGTCCGCGAGCGCTCCGGATCGCCGTCCGCCAGCACGTACTTGACGGCCAGGCGCAGCTGCACGGCGGCCCGGAGCGCGGTCTCGCCCTCCGAGTCCTCCATGGCGTGCACGTACATGTCGTCGAGGTCGGTCAGGCCCTGCCCGGCGGTGTCCAGGACCGCGAGGCGGGCCCGCACCCGGTCCGTGGGGGAGGCGTCCCGGGCGAGCAGGTCGGTGGTGGCCCGCATCGCGAGGTCGGCGCGGGCGGCCCGGGCCGCCTCCTCGGCCGCGTCCACGAGGCGGGCGATCCGCCGCGCCCCATCCCGGCCGGGCGTCGACTCGGCTGCCAGCAGGGCCAGTTCGGCGGCGAGCGCGTTGTTCCCGCGGCGCCGGGCGGTCTCCGCGGCGGCCGCCACCTCGGCGGCCAGCTCCTCGTCCGGCCGGTCGGAGGCCAGCGCCCGGTGGCGTACCGCCTCCACCGGGTCGTCCACGACCTCGGCCAGCGCCGCGTGCCCCGCGCTGCGCTCCGCCCAGCAGGCGTCGTGCACCAGCGTGGACGGCAGCAGCCCGGCGGTGAAGACGAGCGAGCCGTCCTCGGCGAGCGACACCAGGCCGGCCCGCTCGGCCGCCGCGAGGTCCGCCTCGGCGTTGGGCCGTCCGGCCCGCCGCACCAGCGTCGCCGACGGGCGCAGCGCGAGCGCCGCGAGCAGCAGGGTGGCCCGGACCGGAGGGGGAGCGGCGCCCAGGAGCTGGCGGGCGAGGTCGCGGGCACGGCCTGAGAGGGTCAGTGCCTCCGCGTGGTGGACGGGCGTGCGGGCGTCGGCGAGGGAGCGGCCGACGGCGAGCGCCAGCCGCGGGTTGCCGCCGCTGGCGCGGTGGATGCGGCCGGCCATCCGGGACGGCAGCCGGTGGTGGATGAGGAGCTCGGCGATCTCGTCGGCCTGGAGCGGCGGCACCAGCAGCAGGTCGGCCTCGGACGGGACCCACAGGTGCGCCGAGTGTCCGGCGCCCGGCCGGCCGGGGAGTCCGCCGGCGCCGGTGCCGGGGTCCGGCTCGTCGGCGCGGTGGGTGTCCCCGTACGGCTCGGGGGTTTCGACCGCGACCACCCGCAGCGACGGCGGGGCGAGGTGCAGGGCGAAGCGGAGCAGGTCGGTGCTGTCGGGGTCGAGGAACTCGGCGCCGTCGACGACGAGCAGCACCGGCCCCCGCGAGGTCAGCACGCGCAGGATGCGGGCGATCCCCAGGCGCAGGGCGATCGGGTCCCAGCCGCCCTGCTGGATGGGTGCCTCGCGGCAGAGCATCGCGACGGCGGTGCGCTGCGGCCCCGGCAGGTCGTCGAAGACGCCGGAGGCGAAGACCCCGGAGGGGAGGGCGTCCGCGGCGGAGCGCGCGGGGATGCCGGACCGGAGGTCCTCACCGGCTCCCGGCTCCGGGCGCGCGGCCGGTTCCGCGCGCGGAACCGACTCGGAGCGCGGGCCCGGCCAGGCGACGGTGGCCGCGACGGAGGCCACCAGGGCGGCCGCGGCGGCGCCGGGAATCGCGCGGTCGGCGGGGAGTGCGGCGAGCCACAGCACGGTCTCGCCGCGGGCCTCGGCCCGGGCGGCGGCGGCCAGCGCGACCTCGGTCTTGCCGACGCCGGCGGGGCCCGTGAGCAGGGCGCGGCCGCGTGCGTGGAGGACGGATTCGAGGCGGCTGAGCAGCTCCTCGCGGCCCACCGGGGCCGGGGGACCGGCCGTGCCGGGGGTGCGTGCGGGCAGGGGGCCGTTCGGAACCGTCGTCACCTGGTCGCCACCTCCGCCCGTGGGCCCCGCCCATGAGCCCTGCGCAGAGGATACGGAGCCCACCCGTTCCGTCCAGGGGCCTTGTCCGGCATACGGACACCCGGCACCGTGCGCGGTCCCTTCCGTAACTGCGCGACACCCCCGTGGTGTAGACCACGGGGGTGTCGCTGACCAGCGATGATGCTGGTGTGGGGGGTGGTGTTACGTCGGTGGAGCGGTGGCTCAGAAGGTGAGGCTCCAGGAGTCGATGTAGCCGGTGTCACCCGAGGCCACATCGCGGACCTGAAGCTTCCAGGTGCCGTTGGCGACCTCGCTGGAGGCGTCGACCGTGTACGTCGCGATGACGTTGTCGGCGCTGTCCGAGGAGGAGGACGCCTTCAGGTTGCGCACCGTGCCGTCGGGGGCGACCAGGTCGACGACCAGGTCCCCGCGCCAGGTGTGCTTGATGTCCACGCCGACCTTGAGGGTGGCGGGGGCGTTGCCGGTGCGGCCGGTGACGGCGATCGAGGACGACACGGTGGTGTTGTCGGAGATCGTCACATTGTTCGCGTTGGTGAAGACGGTGCCGGGCTGGGTGGTGCCGGTGACCGCGTCCACGGTCTTGGCCGCGTCGGCGATGCCGGTGCCGCAGCCGCCGGAGCAGGTGCCGGGCAGCGGGCGGGCGTTGTTCTTGATCGCCGACTCGATCTCGGCCGGGGTGAGGGTGCTCTTGGCCGACTTCAGGAGGGCGGCGAGGCCGGCGATGTGCGGCGCGGCCATGGAGGTGCCCTGGTAGGGCTTGTAGTTCTCGGCCGACTGGGTCGTCGTGCCCGAGTTCAGCGTGGAGTAGATGCCGTTCTCGGGGGTGGTGACGGTGCCGGGCGTGTCGGTGGCGCGGCGGGTCTCGCCGCCCGGGGCGGACACGTCCACCAGGGTGCCGTAGTTGGAGTAGTACGACCGGTTGCCCTCGCGGCTGGTCGACGCCACGGTGATGACGTTCGAGCAGTTCGCGGGAGTGAAGCCAGAGGTGTTGGCGTTGCTGTTGCCCGCGGCGACGACGACGGTGGTACCGCGCGAGACGGCGCCGTTGATCGCGGTCTGGTAGACGCTCGGGCAGGTGGAGCTGGCGCCGCCCAGGCTCAGGTTGATGACCTTGGCCGGGGTCGGGTTGGCCGGGACGCCCGACACGGTGCCGCCGGAGGCCCAGGTGATGGCGTCGGCGATGTCGGAGGACGAGCCGCCGCACTTGCCGAGGACGCGCACGGGCTGGATCTTCGCGTTGTACGCGATGCCCGCGATGCCCTTGGAGTTGTGGGTGACCGCGGCGATGGTGCCCGCCACGTGGGTGCCGTGCCAGGAGGAGTTGGAGGCCGTGGAGCCGGTGCCGCACTCGCCGGCGGTGGCGTTCCAGTCGCCCTCGTCCTTGGCGTCCGCGTCCCGGCCGTTGCCGTCGCGGGCGTCGGTGGAGGTGGAGATGAAGTCGTAGCCGGCGACGACGTTGGACGCCAGGTCCGTGTGGGCCGCGTAGCCGGTGTCGATGACGGCCACGGTGACGCCCGAGCCGGTCGTCTTGTCCCAGGCCGACGGGACGTTCATGCCGCCGGTGGCCTCGACGAGGTCCCACTGCTTGGCGTAGTCGGTGTCGTTCGGCGTCACGGCCATGGCGTAGGCGCGGACGTCCGGCTCGACGGTGGCGACGGACGGGTCGGCGCGGAAAGCGGCCATGACCTCGTTCACGTCCTGCGGAGAGGCGGAGTCGCCCAGGTCGACCAGGGCGCCGCCGCCGGAGAGGCGGCGCTCGAAGGAGAGCTCCTCGCCCGTCTTCGCGGCCTTCTCGGCGGTGTCGGTCTTCGCGGCCGAGTTGGAACCGGCCTCGGCGGCCTGGCTCTTGTAGGTGACGATGACCTTCTCGACCGGAGCGCTCGGGAGCGCCCGCATGGTCTGCGAAGCCGGAGCCGGAGCCGGCTTCGGCGAGGGAGCGGCCGGAGCGGCGGCGAACGCCCCGGTAGTGGTGACAGCGGCACCGATGATCGCGGCGGTGGCGACCACGGATATGACTCTCCGCCTGGAACCGTTCAAAGTGATTGGCCCTTTCGAGTACGACGTGGTTGCGGGCAGTGGCGGCGGCGCGGGAGGCACGGTGCGAAGTGGGGTCGCGGCCGTGTTCCCTGGGCTGGGGAGCCCGTGCGCCGCCACCGGCGCCGACGGCCCGGGTCAAGGCCGTCACCGGCGGCGGTCTCCCCGCATGCACCTGTCAGGTGCGATGCGGGGGATGATATCCGCCGGTGCGGAGGACAGTAGGGAACGCGGAGGTGAACGCGATACGGGGAAAACCCTTGTCACCCCTCACCGCCGGGGAGGGGGTCCCCCCGAGGGGATCGCCCGGGAGGTCCGGCGGTCCGGCCCCACCGAGCCCTCGACGGCCCGAAGGCCCGCCTCCGCGAGGCGAACTGGCCGGATCCGACCCGTTCGCGGGCACGTATGGGGGGCGCGCAGGGGGGTGCGCGTGGGCCGCGTGGGCGGGGGAGGGGGTGAGGGTGAGGGGTAGGGGTGCGGACCTCGGATGCTGAATATCGGATCCGATACCCCGGAGAGCGGATCCGGTAAGGGGCTGGACGGTGGATCCGGTATCGCGGAGGTTGGATCCGGTCTGGGTTGGATATCGGATCCGGTCTCCTGGATACCGGTTACCGGATCCAGTCCCGGGCTGGGTATTGGATCCGATGTCCCGGATGCCGGAGGCC